>NZ_JBIUHC010000087.1:0-41994 GCF_044627735.1 Cupriavidus sp. CuC1
CGCGGCAGCATGCGCCAGGAGCAGCCCGTGCGCAGCACGTAGCAGCACGCATCGACCATGCGGCGCCTCTCGTACACTGCAGGTCGTCCCCGATGTCCCTCTGGCCGTTCGAACAGGTCGGCCGCCAGCGCCCATTCGGCATCGGTCAGGCAACTGGTGTACTTGCCTGGATCGGCCGGCTCCAGGCGATGAGAATCGCTGTAGCCGTAATGCGCGGGCTCACTGGGCTTTGCATAGAGTACAGCGCTGGGTTGCGCAACTCGCTTCAATCCAGCGCGGCGCAAAGCCGCCGCCAGCGTGACTGTGCTGACCCTGGGGCCACCTTGCTCGGCAAGGCCTTGGGCCAACTCCCTCATCGTCGCGTTCGGATGGCTTCTCACCAGTTCCCGCAACTGCGCGTGATGCTCCTCGTCTATGGCCAAGGGCCTTCCCATCTTCCCCATGACTGCATCTCCATGTTCAGTTTAGGAAGAATAGGTCTTTCTTTCTTTTGTCTCCACCCTCTTTACGAGTAAAGAAAAGTGACATCTCACACGTTCTAAAACGGCAACACCGTACAGCCGCGACAGCAGCTAGAAGCGCTAAAACACCGCCCACTCACGCTATTCTGCATCAGCAGCTAGAAGCATCAAAACCCCGCCCAGCAAGCGCCAAAACCCGCGTCAGCGGGCCACAAGCAATACACATCGCACACTTCCCCCAACCTACAATTCCTGCGCCAAGCTCAACAGACTTTGCGAACGAATCAGCGGAACGGGACACCAGCCGCCGCGTTCGCCGCGTTCGCCGCGGGCGGCTGCGCCACGCAAGCCCCGCAAGCCGCGGACATGCCCGCAGCGCTGGCCCAGGGCACGGCGCAGCCGCTGGCGGTAACATCAGGGCGGCGGCTGAACGCAAGCTGGAGATGCTTGCTGCCGCCACCACTCTCGATTTCTTGCGATCCCCGCCGGGCAACCGGCTTGAAGCGCTAGGAGGAAACCGCAAGGGACAGCACGGCATCCGAATCAACGATCAGTGGCGAGTGTGCTTTGCTTGGACGCCCGATGGCCCGGAGGCCGTCGAGATCGTGGACTATCACTGAAAGGAGATCACCATGGCCCGTTTCCAAAATGGTATGCGACCGGTCCATCCCGGCGAAATCCTCCGCGAGGAGTTTCTCGCCCCTCTGGACATGAGCGCCAATGCGCTTGCTGTGGCGCTGCATGTCACCGCGGCCCGCATCAACGACATCGTGCGCGAGCGACGGGGAATTACGCCAGACACCGCCATGCGGCTAGCACGCTACTTTGGCGGTGACGCAGAATCCTGGCTTAACCTGCAGCTGGCTTATGACCTGAAAATCGCTCAGCGCGAACACGGCAAGGAGATTGCCGCCCAGATCGCGCCACGCGATCTCGAAGCTGCTTGAACACACTCGCGCACCCTCGCTTTCGGTGGCCCTGCGCTGTCTTCAACCGAGATCAAACACCCGCCCCGGGCTAAGAATATTGTGCGGGTCCAGCGAGCGCTTGAGCAGCCGCATCAGCGCCAGTTCCTCCGGCGTGCGCGAGCAGTGCAGATAGGGCTTCTTGTGAAAGCCGATGCCGTGCTCGGCGGAGACGCTGCCTTTGAATTCCTGCACCACGCCGTACATCAGGTCGGAGATCTCGTGCTCGGGGAAGTCCTGGTCGGTGGTGCCGGGCAGGTACACGCTGACGTGCAGGTTGCTGTCGCCCACATGGCCGAAGTTGACCGGCTCGGCATGCGGCCACACGGACAGCAAGCGGGCGCGCAGCGTTTCGGCGAATTCGCCGATGCGGCCGATCGGCAGGCTGACGTCGTAGGCCGCATTGGGCGACCACATCACCGGGAATTCGGCCACCGCGTCGCGCAGTTGCCAGAAGCTCTGCGCTTCCTTGTTGCTGGATGCGACCGCAGCATCCTGGATCAGGCCGGCTTCCATCGCGGATTCCAGCATGCCTTCGAAGACCGGCCCGTCCTGCGCGTCGTCGTTGCCTTGCAGGTCGAGCAGCACGTAGAAGGGATGGCCGGCGGGCAGCGGCGCGCGCACGCCGGGCACTCTTGTCGTCACTAGCCCGTAGAAGTCCGCCCACATGACCTCGAAGGCGGACAGCCGCCCCGAGAGCTTGCGCTGCGCATGGCGCAGCAGGCGCACCACATCGTCGTAGCTTGCGAGCGCGCACAGCGCTGTCTGCGTGGCGCAGGGCAGCGGCGCGAGCCGCAGCACGGCCCGGGTGATCACGCCCAGCGTGCCTTCGCTGCCGATGAAGAGCTGCCGCACGTCGTAGCCGGCATTGTTCTTCTGCATCTTGTTGAGCGACGACACCACCGTGCCGTCGGCCAGCACCGCTTCCAGCCCCAGCACCTGGTCGCGCATCATGCCGTAGCGGATTACGCGGTTGCCCCCTGCGTTGGTGGCGATATTGCCGCCGATCTGGCAACTGCCGCGCGCTCCCAGATCCACCGCCAGCAGCCAGCCGGCTGCACGCGCGGCTTCCTGTGCCGCTTGCAGCGTGGTGCCGGCCATGACCGTCATGGTGCCGGCCTGCGCATCGATCTCTTCCACGCCGCGCATGCGTTCCAGCGACAGCACCACCTCGCCGCCCTCGGGCGTGGCCGCGCCGGCCAGGCCGGTCAGCCCGCCTTGCGGCACCACGGGTTGGCGCAGCCGGTGGCACAGCGCCAGCACGGCCGCGACCTCTTCCGTATTGCGCGGGCGCACCACCGCCAGCGGCGGCACGGTGCCGAGCGGCGCATACCAGTCCTTGCGGAAGCGGGTCTCGATGGCGTCGCCCGTTTGCAGGCCGGCCGCGTCCAGCAGCGCGGTAAGTTCCGTAAGCAGGGCGGAGGACGGGGTGGTTTGGGGAGCGGGGCTTGCCATGTGCGGTGCGTGTGAAGGAGAAGGGTGCTTATGCTATGGGAGGATGGGCGCGGGGATAAGGGCCAATCGGGCTGGTGACGATGGCACCATCGCCGCAATCGGGTCGCGCCCTTGCGGGCTCAGGCCGCCATGAACGCTGAGATCGCCTCGATCAGGAAGGCGCGATCGGCCGGGATATTGTGCGGGTTCCCGGCACGGTGCCCATAGTCCGAGGGAATCGGCCGCAGCGTGGCGGAACGGGCGCCGGTCAGCTTGCCGATTTCCGCGGCATTGTCCTGCGCCTGGAAGTAGGCATCGGTGCGACCTGGCATCAGCAGCACCTGCGCCTTGATCGCCGCCAGCGCGTGGTCCAGGTCGCCGCCGAAGGCGTCGCAGCGGCTGATATCGCCGTTCTGCCACGTCCACAGTTGCGCCAGCAGGTCGTTGGCGTCGCGGCGCGCGAAATTGACGTCCCAGGTCTTCGCCAGGAAATCCTCCAGCGAGGCAAAGCCCGATTGCCGCCACAATTCGTCGCGGTAGAACGCATGCGACAGCGCCCAGCCGGCGTACACGCGGCCCATGGCGCGATACCCCGCGCGCGGCGGCTCCGTGAAGCGGCCGTCCTTGAATGCCGGATCGGCAGTGAGCGCGGCCCTGACGCCTTCGAGGAAGACCTGGTTGAACGGGGAGCAACGCGCGCTGCCGCAGACCACGGCGATCCGCTCGACCATGTCCGCATGGCAGGCGCCCCAGTGGTAGGCCTGCATGCCGCCCATCGACCAGCCATACACCAGTGCGATCTTCTCGATGCCGAATACTTCCTGCAGCAGCCTGCGCTGCACCGACACCGCGTCGTGGTAGGTGACGGCGGGGTAGGCGCCCGGCGCGAACCGTGCCGCGGCATTCGACGGCGACGCCGACAGGCCGTTGCCGAACAGGTTGGGGATGATGACGAAGTAGCGTTCCGGGTCCAGCACGCCGCCCGGCGCGACCAGCCATTCGGTGTCGTAGTGTTGCGCGCTGAACGAGGTCGGGTAGACGATCACGTTGTCCTTGCGGGCGTTCAGCGTGCCGAAGGTCTTGTAGGCGAGCTGCATGCCGGGGAAGGCCTGGCCGGATTGCAGCGTCACGGTGCCTGCATCGAACAGCGCGTAGTCTTTGTCGACGGTCATGTCGGCAGCTCCAGGTGGGGATGGTGGCTATTGTGCCCGCTCTTGCATCGACACACTCAAGCGCCGCTCCAGGCCTCCCGGTTGATCCCCGCCACCGGCGCACGGCGCGGCGCCTGCGTGCGCGCCAGATGCTCCAGCGCGGGTTCGATCACTTCCGCCAGCTTGTGGAAGGCCGGCGCGATCTCGTCGTCCGGCACGCAGGCATACCCCAGCAGCAAGCCCTGGTTGGTCGCCCGCGCGGGGTCCGCGAAATAGCGCGACAGCGGCCGCGTCGACAAGCCCTGGGTGCGCGCCGCCATGCTGATGCCGAGGTCGTCGGCGCCCGGCGGCAGGTGGATCACCATGTGCAGTCCCGCCTCATGCGTGGAGGTGGGCCAGTCCGCGCCCAAGCGCGTGGCGATGGCCTCGCGCAGCAGCCCCTGGCGCTGCGCGTAGCGTTGCCGCATGCGGCGGATATGCGTGGCGTAATGCCCTTCCTCGATAAAGTCGGCCAGCACCGCTTGCTGCACCAGTTGCCCCTCGCGGAACAGCTCCGACAGCCCTGTTGCGAAATGCGGCGCCAGCGGCTTGGGCAGCACCATGAATCCCATGCGCAGGCCGGGGAACAGCGTCTTGGAAAACGTGCCCATGTAGATCACGCGGTCGTGCTCGTCCAATCCTTGCAGCGAGGCGAGCGGCCGGCCTTCGAAGCGGAATTCGCTGTCGTAATCGTCCTCCACGATCCACGCGCCGCGCTGGCGCGCGTACTCCAGCAGCATGCGCCGGCGCGACAGGCTCATCACCATGCCGAGCGGATATTGGTGGGACGGCGTGGCAAAGATAAAGCGCGGCGGGTTCTGCAGCGTGGCCGCGTCCGGGGCCAGGCCCTCGCTATCCACCGGCACGGGGATGGTCTCGATGCCGGCGCTGTTGAGCAGGCTGCGCGTGCCCCAATAGCCCGGGTCTTCCATCCAGGCCTTGTCGCCGACGTCGCCCAGCAGCCGGGCGATCAGGTCGATGGCCTGGTGGATGCCGGTGGTCAGGATGATTTGCTCGGGCTCGCAGCGCACCGAACGCACCAGCCGCAGGTGTTCGGCCATCACGCGGCGCAGCGGCATATAACCACCGTTGTGCGCATACGTCAGTAGCTCAGGCTTGGGTGCACGCCAGTGCTTGTTCAGCAACCGTGCCCAGACAGCGTGCGGAAACAGCGAAACGTCGGGCACGCCCGAGACGAAGGCACCCCATTGGCGATCGGACGCACCGGAATGCGACACCAGATGCTGCCCGCGCCGCGAAAGCGTGAAGCGGTTTGGATTTTGCTGCGCTGCGAGCACTGGCATGGTGCCACTTTGCGCCCTGACGTTGTGCAATGCACTATGGTCGGGAAAACTCTGCGACACGAAGGTGCCACTTCCGCTTGCCGCAGTGACATAACCCTCTGCCAGCAACTGCTCAAATGCATAGAGCACGGTATTGCGGGAAACCCCTATCTCCTTCGCAAGCAGCCTCGACGCAGGCAGCTTGCTACCGGCAACCAAAGACCCAGCGAGGATTTCCTGGCGAATGATCTCGTAGAGCTGGCGGTTCATATGCGCGCCGTTTTTATCCGCCGCACCATCTGCGGGCCGCTCCAGACGCTGCAACAGCAGCTCCGACAAAATCGTCTCTTTCAAAGTGGCCCCGCGTGAAAAGAAAAATATGGATCTATGTATGGTACCAATGATCGGCTAAGTTTCGACACATCTTGTTTCGACCGTCGTTTTTCTCAACGACGTTTTGCCGATCAGGCCGATTCGATCCGCCCGGGCATGTTCCAACCGCACGCCCCGGACAGCCAGTGGAGCCACTTGATGCAACTAGTGCAACGTCCCACCGCTACCCCCGCACTTTCCACCGATGCCATCGCCGCCGCCGTGCGCGCGCTCGAGCCGTACATGGTCCGTACGCTGTCGGCGTTCGTGGCGGCGCCCAGCCCCTCAGGGCAGGAACAGCCGGCCGTGGCCTTCATGGAGGGCGCGCTGCGCGAGCTCGGCCTGGAGCCGGAGCGCATCTACCTGCGCAGCGAGACGCTGAAGGACCTGCCGCTGTTCTCGCCGCCGTGCTGTCCGGATGGCGGCCGCTACAACCTGCTGGCCACGCATCGCCCGGCGAAGAAGGGCGGCCGCTCTGTGCTGTTCAATGGCCACCTGGACGTGGTCCCCACCGGTCCGGAGTCGATGTGGCGCCAGTCGCCCTATGCACCGTTTGTCGAGGACGGCTGGCTGTTCGGCCGCGGCGCGGGCGACATGAAGGCCGGCATCATCTGCACGCTCGCCGCCTATAGGGCGCTGAAGGATCTCGGCGTGCAGCCCGCCGGCGCGGTCGGCTTCAACGCGGTGCTCGAAGAAGAGAACACCGGCAACGGCGCGCTGGCTACCGTGGCCGCGCTCGCCAGCGCGGTGGGCGCCGGCAAGCTGGCGTCCTTCGATACCGTGGTGATTCCCGAGCCGCTGGGCGAGAGCCTGATGAGCGCGCAGATGGGCGTGTTCTGGATGTTCGTTGAGCTCACCGGCCGCCCGGCGCATGCCGCCTATATGACCACCGGCGTGAACCCGGTGGAGGCCGGCATCGAGGTGATGGCCGACCTGCGCAAGCTCGAGGCCGAGTGGAACCTGCCGGAGAACCGCCCCGCCGTCTATCGCGACCACGCGCACCCGATCAACTTCAACCTCGGCCAGATCCAGGGCGGCGAATGGAATTCGTCGGTGCCCTGCACCTGCACGCTCGGCATTCGCATCGGCTTCTACCCGACCATGAGCGTGACCGACGCCAAGACGCGGGTGGAAGCCTGCGTGCGCGGCACGCTGGAGCGCCTGGCCAGCAACCTCACGCTCAATATCCGCTACGAAGGCTTCCACGCACCGGGCTGCGAGTTCGATCTCGATGTGCCCAGCATGCAGGCGCTTGGCGAGGCCCACCGCAAAGTCAACGGCGAAGAGGTACGGCGCCAGGCCACCACCGCCACCACCGATGCGCGGCACTTCCGCCTGATGCTGGAGACGCCGGTGACCTGCTACGGCCCCGAGGCCCGCAACATCCACGGCATCGACGAGTCGGTTTCCATCGAGAGCATGGTGCGGGTTGCCACCACGCTCGCACAGTTCATGCACGACTGGTGCGGCGTAGAGCCGGCCACCGCCTGAAGCCAACGCAGCAAATCGTCTTCCAATCGCCTTGCGTTCGTCTTCCGACTCCGCAGATCACGATCACCACCACAGGAAACTGACCGATGAAACACCTCACCCAACACCTGAAAAAGAGCTTTGGTAAAAGCCTGGTGTCGATGGCGCTGGCAACCGCCGGCCTGGCCCTGGCACCGGTACTCTTGCCCGCGGGCGGCGCCGTTGCGCAGACCGTTGGCGGCACCTTGTCCGGCATCGTGCAGCCCGAGCCGCCGATCCTGATCAGCGCGATGAACTCGCAGGCGCCCACGCAATACATAGCTGGCAAGATCTACCAGGGCCTGCTGACCTACGGCCCGGACCTCAAGCCGCGCCCGGAGCTGGCCAAGTCGTGGAAGATCTCGCCGGACGGCCTGACCTACACGTTCGAGTTGCAGAACGGCGTGAAATGGCATGACGGCAAGCCCTTCACTTCCGCCGACGTGGTGTTCTCGATCGACAAGATGCTGCGCGAAGTGCATGTGCGCACGCGCGCGGTGCTCAACAAGTACATGGAATCGATCCGCGCCGTGAACGACAGCACGGTCGAGATCAAGCTCAAGGAAGCGTTCCCGCCGTTTATCTCGATGTTCGAGACCGGCACCATGCCGATGATGCCCAAGCACATCTATGAAGGCACGGACTTCCGCAACAACCCGGCCAACCAGAAGCCCGTCGGCACCGGCCCCTTCATGTTCAAGGAGTGGAAGAAGGGCGCCTACATCAAGCTCGCCAAGAATCCCAACTACTGGAAGAAGGGCAAGCCCTACCTGGATGAGCTGGTCTTCTACGTGATCCCGGATTCGGCCTCGCGCGCGGTGGCCTTCGAGAAGGGCGACGTGCAGGTGCTGCGTGGCGGCGACGTGGACAACGTGGACGTGAAGCGCCTGCGCGCGCTGCCCAATGTGGACTACACCACCAAGGGCTGGGAGCTGTTCTCTCCGATGTCGAACCTGCTGATGAACATGCGCAAGCCGCCGTTCAACAACGTCAAGGTGCGCGAGGCGGTGATGCATGCGCTCAACCGCAAGATGATCGTGGACAACATCTTCTTCGGCATGGGCAAGCCGGCGGTCAGCCCGTTCGCCTCCGCCACGCTGTTCTTCGACAAGAACACGCCGGTCTACGACTTCAACCTGAAGAAGGCGCGCGAGCTGATCAAGGAATCCGGCGTCAATGTGGGCCAGTACCCGGTCAAGATCCTGTCGTCGTCCTACGGCGCCAACTGGGACCGGCTTGACGAGTACATGAAGCAGATGCTGGAGCAGCTCGGCTTCAAGGTCAGCATCGAATCGGCAGATGCCGGTACGTGGTCGGCCCGCGTCAGCAACTGGGACTTCGACCTGACCGCCACCTACACCTACCAGTACGGCGATCCGGCGCTGGGCGTGGAGCGGCTCTACGTGACCAAGAACATCGTCAAGGGCACGCCGTTCGCCAACGTGCAGGGCTATAGCAATCCGCAGGCGGACGCGCTGTGGGCCAAGGCCAGCGTCACCATGGATCCGGTCGAGCGCCAGAAGCTCTACACCGAGGTGCAGAAGATCCTGATGACGGAAGTGGCCGCGGGCAACCTGTTCGAGCTGGAGTTCCCCACGCTGTACCGCAAGAACGTGAAGAACCTCGTGACCACCGCCATCGGTTTGAACGAGTCGTTCGATAACGTTTCCATCGAGAAGAACTGAGTACGGAAGTACCGAAGCAGCCAGTAAGTTCGCGCGCCAGGCCATCCGCCCGGCGCGCGCGAGATGGTGCCGGCCACCTCCGTCGCCGCTGCGTTTCCCGTGTTTGCTGCGCGGGATGCGTAACGATGGCGCGGCCGGCCCGGGCCCAGCGTTTGCCCGTGTGGAGCATGCCGTGAATTTTCTCTCTTTCCTGCTATCCCGACTGTGGAAGGCCCTCGTGGTCGTCCTCGGCGTGGTCATCATCAATTTCTTCCTGATCCGCATGGCGCCTGGCGACCCTGCCACCGTGCTGGCGGGTGAGGCCGGGGCCGGCGATGCCGCCTTCGTCGGCCAGTTGCGCCAGCAGTTCGGGCTCGATCAGCCGGTGCTCACGCAGCTTGGCATCTACCTCAAGGGCGTGGCCAAGCTCGACCTGGGCTACTCCTATCGCAATCACCTGCCGGTGCTCGACCTGATCCTGGACCGGTTGCCCGCCACCATCGTGCTGATGAGCGGCGCCTTTGTGTTCTCCCTCGTGCTTGGCGTGTTCCTGGGCGTGATCTCGGCGCGCACGCGCTACGAGAACAAGCGGCGCTGGATCGACAGCGCGGTGATGTCCGCGGCGCTGCTGCTGTATGCCACGCCGCTGTTCTGGCTGTCGCTGATGGCCATCATCCTGTTCTCGGTGGTGCTCGGCTGGTTGCCTGCCTTCGGCATGGAAACCATCGGCGCGGGCTATACCGGCATGGCGCGCGTGCAGGACGTGGCGCTGCACATGCTCCTGCCCACCATCTCGCTCGGCTGCTTTTTCATGGCGGTGTATGTGCGCCTGACGCGTGCCTCGATGCTGGAGGTGATGGGCATGGACTTCGTCAAGACCGCGCGCGCCAAGGGGGTGCCCGCCGGCCGCGTGATCCGCGTGCACGTGCTGCGCAACGCGCTGCTGCCGGTCATCACCTTTGCCGGCATCCAGCTCGGCCAGATGGCAGGCGGCGCGGTGCTGACCGAAACCGTGTTCTCCTGGCCGGGCATCGGCCGGCTGATGTTCGATGCCCTGCTGCAGCGTGACTACCAGTTGCTGCTCGGCATCTTCTTTGTCACCTCGGCGCTGGTTGTGTTCTTCAACCTGGTGACCGATATCGTCTACCGCTTCATCGACCCCCGCATCTCGGTGGGCGGCAAGGGAGCCACGGCATGAAAGCCTTCGCACAACGTTATTGCCGCAACTACGGCGCCGTGATCGGCCTGGTCGTGCTGCTGCTGGTGGTGGCCGTGGCGCTGCTGGCGCCGGTGCTGTATGAAGAGTCACCCTGGCTGATGGTGGGCGATCCGCTGGTGCGCCCGTTTGCCGAAGCGGCCTTTCCCTTTGGCACCGACATGCTCGGGCGCGACATCACCGCCGGCATGCTGTACGGCGCGCGCGTCTCGCTGCTGGTGGGCGTGATCTCCACTGGCGTGGCGCTGGTGTTCGGCATCCTGATCGGGTCGGTAGCCGGCTACTGCGGCGGGCGCATCGACGACGCGCTGATGCGCTTCACCGAGTTCTTCCAGACCATCCCGCAGCTGGCGATGGCGGTGGTGATCGTGGCGATCTTCAATCCCACCATCTACTCCATCGTGGCGGCCATCTCGGTGGTGTCCTGGCCGCCGGTGGCACGCCTGGTGCGTGGCGAGTTCCTCACGCTCAAGCAGCGCGAGTTCGTGCAGGCGGCGGTGGTGATCGGGCAAAAGCCGCTGCGCATCATCCTCACCCAGATCCTGCCCAACGCCATGTCGCCCATCATCGTGTCGGCGTCCTTCATGGTGGCCACCGCGATCCTGACGGAATCCGCGCTGTCCTTCCTGGGCCTGGGCGACCGCAACATGATGAGCTGGGGCTTCATGATCGGCGCGGCCCGTACCATGATCCGCGAAGCCTGGTGGATGAGTGTGTGGCCCGGCGTGGCCATCCTGCTGACGGTGCTGTCCATCAACCTGATCGGCGAAGGCCTGAACGACGCCATGAACCCGCAACTGCGCCGCCGTGGCGAGTAAGCACAAGTAAGCACAAGTAAGCACAAGGAATACGCCACCATGCAAGCACAAGACAAGCTACCGCTGCTATCCGTGCGCGACCTCACCATTGCGCTGCCCACCGGCGGCGACCGCGCGCACGCGGTGAAGGATGTGAGCTACGACCTGCACGCCGGCGAGATCCTCTGCATCGTCGGCGAATCCGGCTCGGGCAAGTCGATGAGCGCCAACGCCATCATGGGCCTGCTGCCGCCGTACCTGAAGCCGCAGGGCGGCCAGATCCTGTTCCAGGGCAAGGACTTGCTCGCGCAGGATGAGCAGACCCTGCTGTCCATGCGCGGCAAGGCCATGGCCATGGTGTTCCAGGAGCCGTTGTCCGCGCTTAACCCGGTGATGACCGTGGGCGACCAGATCGCCGAGGTCATGCGCGTGCACGATGCCTACCCCGGCGAGGCGCGGACCAAGCGCGTGCTGGAGCTGCTGGAGTTCGTCGGCCTGCCCGATCCGGCCACGCTGATCGACAGCTATCCGTTCCGTCTGTCGGGCGGGCAGCGCCAGCGCGTGGTGATCGCCATGGCGCTGGCCCTGGAGCCGGCGCTGCTGATCGCCGACGAGCCCACCACGGCCCTGGACGTGACCACGCAGGCCCAGATCCTGGCGCTGATCAAGCGCATCCAGGCGGAGAAGGGCATGGGCGTGATGTTCGTCACGCACGATTTCGGCGTGGTGGCGGAAATCGCCGACCGCGTGGCAGTGATGGAGAAGGGCGTGCTGGTGGAGGTGGGCCCGGTGCAGCAAGTGCTCAACCATCCGCAGCATGCCTACACGCGCCGCCTGATCAGTGCCGTGCCGCATGGCCGCGCCAAGGCGCGCGACCTGGACGTGGCCCAGACCGTGCTGGAAGTGCGCGACCTGCGCAAGACATACTCCTCGGGCGGTGGGCTGTTCAGCAAGAAGCGCGTGGTCAATGCCGTGGACGGCGTGAGCTTCAGCGTGCGGCGCGGCCAGACGCTTGGCATCGTCGGTGAATCCGGCTCGGGCAAGTCCACCATCGGCAAATGCCTGCTGAAGCTGACCGGCATCGACGGCGGCGAGCTGCTGTTCGACGGCCAGGACATCGCGCGCCTTACGGAGCGGCAGTTCCGCCCCCTGCGCAGCGATGTGCAGATGATCTTCCAGGATCCGTTCGCCTCGCTGAACCCGCGCCATACGGTTGGCCGCATCATCACCGACGGCCCCGTCGCCAACGGCGTGCTGCTGGCAAAGGCCCAGGCGCGCGGGCGAGAGCTGCTGCAGCTGGTTGGCCTGGAGCCTTCCGCGTTCTATCGTTACCCCAACCAGTTCTCCGGCGGGCAGCGCCAGCGCATCGGCATTGCGCGCGCGCTGGCGCTGGATCCCAAGCTGCTGGTGGCCGACGAGTCCGTCTCCGCGCTGGATGTCTCGGTGCAGGCGCAGGTGTTGCAGCTGCTGGGCGACCTGCAGAAGCGGCTGAACATCGGCCTGATCTTTATCACCCACGACCTGCGCGTGGCCGCCCAGATCTGCCACCACGTAATCGTGATGCACAAGGGCCGTGTAGTGGAGTCCGGCCCGCCCGACCAGATCTTCGACGCGCCACAGCATGCGTACACGCAGCGGCTGATTGCCGCGATTCCCGGAAAAGAGTGGGATCCGACGCTGATTCGCGCCGCGGCTTGAACCCGGTGCGAGTACGCGCCAACCGTACAACCCCGACAGCACAACCGCTATTCAAGATGGAGCAACAGATGAAGAATGCCGAACTGGCTCGCCGCAAGGATGCCGCCACGCCCCGTGGCGTTGGCGTGATGTGCAACTTCTACGCCGAGCGTGCCGAGAACTCGGAGATCTGGGACGTGGAAGGCAAGCGCTATATCGACTTTGCCGCCGGCATCGCCGTGCTCAACACCGGCCACCGTCACCCGCGCCTGGTCGAAGCCATACAACGCCAGCTGGAGCGCTTCACGCACACCGCCTACCAGATCGTGCCGTACGCCAGCTATATCGAGCTGGCCGAGCGGATCAACCAGCGCGCGCCAGGCCGCTGCGCCAAGAAGACCGCTTTCTTCACCACGGGCGCCGAGGCGGTGGAGAACGCCATCAAGATCGCCCGCGCCGCTACCGGCCGCCCCGGTGTCATTGCCTTCTCCGGCGGCTTCCACGGCCGCACCATGATGGGCATGGCGCTGACCGGCAAGGTAGTGCCGTACAAGGTGGGCTTTGGCCCGTTCCCGGGCGAGGTCTTCCATGCGCCGTACCCGTGCGCGCTGCATGGCGTGTCGGTGGAGGATTCGCTCAAGGCGATGGAGCACCTGTTCAAGGCCGACGTGGATCCCAAGCGCGTGGCCGCGATCATCTTCGAGCCGGTGCAGGGCGAGGGTGGCTTCAATGTGGCGCCGCCGGACTTCGTCAAGGCGCTGCGCGCCATTTGCGACGAGCACGGTATCCTGCTGATCGCCGATGAAGTGCAGACCGGCTTCGGCCGCACCGGAAAGCTGTTCGCCATGGAGCACCACGACGTGGCGCCCGACCTGACCACCATGGCCAAGAGCCTGGCCGGCGGCATGCCGCTGTCGGCGGTGTGCGGCCGTGCCGAAGTGATGGACGCCCCCGCGCCCGGCGGCCTGGGCGGCACCTATGCCGGCAACCCGCTGGCGGTGGCCTGCGCGCTGGCGGTGCTGGACGTCCTGGAGGGAGAGCAACTGATCCCGCGCGGTGCGGCGCTCGGCCAGCGCCTGGTCGAGCGGCTGGAAGCCCTGAAGCCGCGCGTGCCGCAGATCGCCGAGATTCGCGGCCTGGGCGCGATGGTGGCGGTGGAGTTCTGCCGTGCCGATGGCGCGCCCGATGCGGAGTTCACGCGCGAGGTGCAGAACCGCGCGCTGGAGCAGGGCCTGCTGCTGCTGTCCTGCGGCGTGTACGGCAACGTGATCCGCTTCCTGTTCCCGCTGACGATTTCCGATGCGGTGATGAACGAAGGGCTGGATATCCTGGCCGACGTGCTCACGCGCTGAACCACGAGCAGATCTGCGAACCAATCTTCGAACAAGCCACAGATAGATAGAGAGACTGAACGATCATGCAACTCAAGGACCCGAGCCTGCTGCGCTCGCAAGCGTTTATCGGCGGCCAGTGGCAGAACGCCGACAGCGGCGCCACCTTCCCCGTCACCAATCCCGCCGACGGCGCGCTGATCGGCACCGTGCCGCTGATGGGCGCGGCCGAGACCACCCGCGCCATCGAGGCGGCCCGCTTGGCGCAGGCCGCATGGCGTCGCAAGACGGCCCGCGAGCGTGCCCAGGTGCTGCGCGCCTGGTACGACCTGATGCTGGCCAACGCCGACGACCTGGCGTTGCTGATGACCACCGAGCAGGGCAAGCCGCTGGCCGAGGCCCGTGGCGAAGCCGTCTACGCCGCATCCTTCCTGGAATGGTTCGCCGAGGAGGCCAAGCGCGTTCACGGCGACGTGCTGGCCACGCCCGCGTCCGACAAGCGCCTGCTGGTGGTCAAGGAGCCGGTTGGCGTGTGCGCGGCCATCACGCCGTGGAACTTCCCGCTGGCCATGATCACCCGCAAGGCTGGCCCCGCGCTGGCGGCCGGTTGCGCCATGGTGCTCAAGCCCGCTGAAGACACGCCGCTGTCGGCGCTCGCGCTGGCGCTGCTGGCCGAGCGCGCGGGACTGCCCCCCGGCCTGCTGAGCGTGGTGACGGGCGACGCCGCCAGCTCGATCGAGATCGGCAGCGAGCTGACCGGCAGCCCGGTGGTGCGCAAGCTCAGCTTCACCGGCTCCACGGAAGTGGGCCGCATCCTGATGCGCCAGTCGGCGCCCACCATCAAGAAGCTGTCGCTGGAGCTCGGCGGCAACGCGCCCTTCATCGTGTTCGACGACGCGGACCTGGACGCCGCGGTGGAAGGCGCCATGGCGTCCAAGTACCGCAACGCCGGCCAGACCTGCGTCTGCGCCAACCGCCTCTACGTGCATGACAAGGTGTACGACGCCTTCGCCGGGAAACTGGTCGCCGCGGTGAAGAAGCTCAAGGTCGGCCACGGCATCGAGCCCGGCGTGTTGCAGGGCCCGCTGATCAATGAAGACGCGGTCGCCAAGGTGGAGCAGCACATTGCCGACGCATTGGCCAAGGGCGCGCGCGTCCTCACGGGCGGCAAGCGCCACAGCCTGGGCGGCACGTTCTTCGAGCCCACCGTGCTGGCGGATGTCACGCCGGACATGGTGGTGGCGAAGCAGGAAACCTTCGGCCCGCTCGCGCCGCTGTTCCGCTTCACCAGCGACGAAGAAGTGGTCAACATGGCCAACGATACCGAGTTCGGCCTGGCCTCGTACTTTTTCAGCCGCGACATCGGCCGCATCTGGCGCGTGGCCGAGGCGCTGGAGTACGGCATGGTGGGCATCAACACCGGCCTGATCTCCAACGAGGTGGCGCCGTTCGGCGGCGTCAAGCAATCCGGCCTGGGCCGCGAAGGCTCCTCCTACGGCATCGAGGAATACCTGGAGGTCAAGTACCTCTGCATGGGCGGCGTGGACCGCTAAGCCCCCGCCACAACGCAACGCGTTTTCAGGAGAGACCGCCATGAACAGACCCCAGGCCGTACCAACCGTGCAGGTCGACAACGACCGCGTGGTCGTCACCGAGTGGCGCTTTGCGCCGGGCGCGCAGACCGGGCATCACCGCCACGGCTACGACTATGTGGTGGTGCCGATGACCACCGGCGCGCTGCGGCTGGAGACGCCGGACGGCGAAGTCGTCAGCCAGCTCGTGGCGGGCCGCGCCTACTACCGCGGCGCGGGCGTTGAGCACAACGTGATCAACGCGCACGAAGGCGAATGCGTGTTCGTGGAGATCGAAATTAAGCAAACCGCTGCTCAGCCGCCCGCGCGAAATTCAACGCGGGCGTAGCTCCTCTCTCCCCAGCGGCCGGGAAACGTGAGTCTCACCTTCAAAAAAGCCATCATGCGCGCCTTCTTCTCGGATGACCAACTGCTGCACCAGCCCCGCCAGTTCATGCGTGCGGGCCGCCTGTGCGAACCCACCGACGTGCCCGCCCGGGCCCACGCGCTGCAACGCGCGCTGGCCGGGCGCGGCATCACCCTGGCCGAGCCGGCCGACTTTGGCCGCGCGCCGCTGGAGGCCGTGCACAGCCCGGCGTATCTCGATTTTCTCGGCTATGCGTACGAGCGCTGGATGGCGCTGGCGCGGCCCGGGTTCGAACCGGGCATCGAAGTGCTGCCCAATCTCTCGCCCTACTACAACGGCCGCGTGGACCAGCCCCGCCGCGTGCCGTGCCCGACGGATTCCATCATTGCGCAGGCCGGCTATTACCTCGGCGACCTGAGCGCGCCGCTCGGGCCGCAGAGCTGGCGCTCGATCCTGCGCTCCGCGCACAGCGCCGTGGCGGCCGCGCAGTACGTGTGCGAGCAGCAGGACCGGCAGGGCATCGCCTACTCGCTGTCGCGCCCGTCCGGCCACCATGCGCACAGCGACCGCGCGGTGGGCTTTTGCTACGTCAACAACTCAGCCATCGCCGCCGAGACCTTGCTCAAGCGCTTCAACAAGGTGGCGGTGCTCGACGTGGACGCGCACCATGGCGACGGCACGCAGCAGATCTTCTACCAGCGCTCCGACGTGATGACGATCTCCCTGCACGCCGACCCGAGCGCGTACTACCCCTTCTATACCGGCTATGCCTTTGAGCGCGGCTATGGCGCGGGCTACGGCTACAACCTGAACTTCCCGCTGCCGCACGGCACCGAGGACGCCGGCTTCCTCGGCGCGCTCGACAACGCGCTTGATGCCCTGCGCGACTATCGCCCGCAGGCACTGGTGCTGGCATTGGGCTTCGACACCTATATCCACGATCCCATCAGCGTGCTGCGCGTGGGGCTGGACGCCTATCGCGGCATCGGCGAGCGCGTCAATGCGCTGGGTGTGCCCACGGTGGTGGTGCAGGAAGGCGGCTATGAGGTCGAGGCAATCGGCCCGGCGCTCGATTCCTTCCTGTCGGGCCTCGTGCCTGCCATGGCCTGAGCCGCAGGCCGCAACCCTTGCGCTAACCGATTCCGCTCGAACAAGGAGAGCCGAGATGACGACACTGAAGATCAATGGCGAGCGCCTGTGGCAGTCGCTGATGGCGCTGGCCCGCATCGGCGCCACGCCGCGCGGCGGCAATGCGCGCCTGGCGCTCACCGCGCTCGACGGCCAGGGCCGCGACCTGGTCACGGGCTGGATGCGCGATGCCGGCCTCACCGTCACGGTCGACAAGGTCGGCAATATCTTCGGCCGCCGCGCGGGGCGCAACGAAAGCCTGCCTCCCGTCATGACCGGCAGCCATATCGATACCCAGCCGACCGGCGGCAAGTTCGACGGCTGCTTTGGCGTGCTGGCCGGGCTGGAAGTCATGCGCACCCTTGACGACCAAGGCGTGCAGACCGAGGCGCCGCTGGAACTGGCAATCTGGACCAACGAGGAAGGCACGCGCTTCGTGCCGGTGATGATGGGCTCGGGTGTGTTCGCCGGCATCTTCCCGCTGCAGACCGCGCTGGACGCTACCGACAACGACGGCAAGCGCGTGGACGATGAGCTGCGTGCCATCGGCTACGCCGGCAGCGCCGAAGTTGGCGGCCGCGAGATTGGCGCGTATTTCGAGGCGCATATCGAGCAAGGCCCGGTGCTGGAAGACGCCGACAACGTGATCGGCGTGGTGACTGGCTCGCTAGGGCTGCGCTGGTACGACGTGACCGTGACCGGCATGGAAGCCCATGCCGGCCCCACGCCGATGCCGCTGCGCCGCGATGCGCTGTACGGCGCGTCGTTCATCCTGCAGGAGGTGGTGCGCATCGCGCATGATTTCGCGCCGCACGGGCGCGGCACGGTGGGCGTGCTCGATGTCCATCCGGCCTCGCGCAATGTGATTCCCGGCACGGTGAAGTTCACGGTGGACCTGCGCCACCAGGATGCCGGCAAGCTGGCCGAGATGGACGCCCGCCTGCGCGCAGCCTGCGACGCACTCGCGCAAGGCAAGACCACCGGCAACCCGCTCGGCGTGCGGGTCGAAGACGTGCAGTATTTCCCGCCCACGCCATTTGCGCCGGAACTGGTGGGCCACGTGCGCCAGCAAGCGGCGGCGCTGGGCTACACGCACCAGGACATCGTCACCGGCGCCGGGCATGACGCTGTGTATATCGCCACGGTGGCGCCCACCGCGATGATCTTTGTCCCGTGCAAGGACGGCATCAGCCACAACGAAGTGGAAGATGCCAAGCCCGAGCACCTGGAAGCCGGCGCCAATGTGCTGCTTGGCGCGATGGTGGCACAGGCTGGTGGCGTGAGCGCATGATCCGCGGCGGCTCTGGAGCCGTCCCGGATCAGTCCAAACCAGTGCGCCGCACAAGCAGGATGCACCGCGGCCCGAAGCGGCGCTAACCATCGCGGTGCGCTAGCCAACCCAACACCACGGTAACGGCGGGGGCGGCCCCGTCGCGTCCGCGCGCACCCAGATTCCGTCTCGCACCGGATGGCACAGCACTTGCAATTCAAACGCATCGCCCGTCGCTCCCACCACGACGACTCACTTCCAAAAAGCAAGGAATCCCATGTCCTTCCGTTTGCTCCAACACCGCACCGGCGCCATCGCGCTGGCCACCATGCTGGCCACCGGCCTCATTGCCACCTCGCAGGCGTTTGCACAAGCCACGCACGATTGGCCCACCCAACCCGTGCGCATCGTCGTGCCGTTCCAGGCAGGCTCCGCGACCGATCTCATCACGCGCCAGCTCGGCATCGGCCTGGGCCGCGAATACGGCCAGACCTTCGTCGTGGAGAACCGGCCAGGTGCCGCGGCCATGATCGGCAGCGAGGCCGCCGCGCGCGCGCCTGGCGACGGCTACACCTTGCTGATGTCGGGTCCCGCCTCCATGGTGACCAATCGCTTCCTCTACAAGAAGCTCAGCTACGATCCGGACGCCTTCGAGAAGGTAGCGGTAGTGGCCATCACGCCCAATATCCTGCTGGCCAGCCCGGGCCTGCCCTTCAAGACGCTGCCGGAAATGATCGCTTACGCCAAGGCCAATCCGGGCAAGCTGACCTATGCCTCGTTTGGTGCGGGCACCACGTCGCATATGGCAGGCGAGATGCTCAAGGCCTTGGCGGGCATCGATATCGTCCATGTGCCGTACAAAGGCGCGGGTGAGGCGATTCCCGCGCTGCTATCCGGGCAGGTATCGATGTACTTCGACACCATCATGACGGGGTTGCCGTATGTGAAGGCGGGCAAGCTGCGCGCACTGGGTGTGTCCAACGCCAGGCGCTCGCCGATGGCGCCGGATATTCCCACGATTGCCGAGCAGGGTTATCCGGGCTTTGATATCGCGCCCTGGTATGGGATCGTCGCGCCGAAGGGAACGCCGGCCGAGGTGGTTGCCAAGTTGAATGTCTCGATCAACAAGCTGCTCAAGGACCAAGGCTTTCGCGAGAAGCTCGCCGCAACCGGCGCGGAGCCGCGCGGTGGTTCGGTGGCCGAGTTCAACGCCATGGTAGGCGCGGAAATCCCGCGCACGGAGAAGCTGGTGAAGCAGTCGGGGATCAGCCTGCAGTAAGGCCACTGGCGCGAGGCTTAAAAAAACACCCGGCGGGCCGGGTGCCTCGGCTTGCCGACCAAGCCGGATCTGCGTTGTCGTGCGCCTCTCTCCCGCGCAGCGGGAGAGAGGCTGCTGCCTGATACCGGAAAACTAACCAAAGACTGCCCGCTACATCATGTGGCGCGAGAAGCGCCCGTGCTCGGCGCCGGCCATCAGGTCGGCGAACTGGTCGCCGCTCATGTGCACGAGTTGCTGGTGATCGCCGGCTTCGAAGAACACTTCGGGCTGGGCCAGCAGGGCGTCGTCGAGGTAGGTGTGCATGCCGTAGGCCATGGCTACCGGCGGGATGGCGCCCAGGTCGCAATCCTTGAAGACTTCGCGGATCTCGTCCTCGTGGGCCAGTACCAGCGTGCGCCCGCTTTGCGCGCAGATGGCCGCCAGGTTCAGGTGATGGCTGGACGGGATCACGGCGGCTACGTAGCCGATGTCATCCTCCAGCAACAGGGTCTTGGCCAAGCGATCTCCGGGAACGTGCGCTGCCTCCGCAGTGGCCATGCTGCTGAGGGTGTAGGGATGGCGGATGGTGTCGAAACGGCTGTTCCTGCTGTTGAGGCAATTTGCCAGGGTGGTAGCCAAGGCCATGATGCGTCTCCTTCGCTGTACGTTGCGCTCAGGGCCGCGGCGGCCCCTGCGCTTCCTACTATAGACGGTGCCCTTGGCGCCGGGGTGCCCCGCTTAGCGCATCATGCCTCGTCGTGCGCATCCGCGGGTGGCACCTGGCGCGGTTGCGGCCACAAGGCCTGCAGTTCGGTCTTGAGGAAGTTCAGCAGGTAGCGCGTGGCCATGGTCTGGTAGCGGTTGGGCATGGTCAGCATGTAGAGGCGGCTGCCGAACACGCTGATGTGGTAATCCGCCAGTACGGGCAGCAAGGTGCCCGCGTCGAGTTCCGCGCCGATGGCGTAGAGCGGGAAGATGCCCAGGCCAATGTCGCCTAGCACGCCGTCCTTCAGGAAGGCGAAATTCTCCGAGCTCAGCGTGGGCTCCAGCGCCACTTGCTCGCGCACGGCGTCTTTGCCGGTGCCGCGCGTGCCGAAGGCCTTGAGCTTCTGGCCGATGGGGGAGGCGCAGACGATGGCGTGGTCCTTGAGATCGACCAGGTCGCGCAGCGGCGGTTGTGTGGCCAGGTAGCCGGGAGATCCGCACACCACCCATTCGACCACGCCGATCTCGGTTGCCACCACCGAGTCCGGTGGCGTGGAGATGATGCGCAGTGCCACCTCCACGTCTTCGGACACCAGGTTGTGGATGCGGTTGTCGAACACCACATCGAGGGTGATGTCGGGATAACGGTGCTTGAACTTCACCAGCAGCGGGGAGAGCATCGAGTGCCCCAGCCCGGTGGGCACCGACAAGCGCACGTGGCCTTGCAGGCTCTTGCCCATGCTGGTGATCAGCGCGTTGGCCGCCGCCACTTCACCGAGGATGTTGCGGCCGTGCTCGTACAGGCCGGCGCCGACGGGCGTGGGCTCGACATGCCGGGTGGTCCGGCGCAGCAACTGCACGCCCAGCGCTTCTTCCAGCGCCTTCAGGTGGTAGCTCACGTTGGCGCGGGTCATCTTGAGCTTGCGCGCGGCAGCCGAGAGGTTGCCAGCGTCGACGATGTCCACGAAAAGGCGTAAGGCGTTCAGGTCCATTTGGTGCCTTGGTTTTGTTCGGGTGAAAGCGTGCTGGCATTGACGGGCATGGCGAACAGTTTATCAAGCCGTTGCATGATCCATGCATGAGCACGCAATGCCGGCCGATCCGGGTGGCGGCACGCCATCTAAAGACAGGCAAGCCAAGATAAAGGAATAACGTCAAAGGCCAATTCGCAAAGGATCGCGCCGATGCATTCCCCTTATGTCGAGGCGATGATTTTCGTGAAAGGCGGCTTCTTCCAGTGCGGGGGTGGCGTGGATTGCCACTACGGTTCATCCTGCAGCGGCAATAGCCGCAGCAGGCTTTGGCCGACATGCTGGAGTACGCTCATGTACCGTGAGCTGGTTATCGGCGGTCATCGATTGTCCCAGGCGCGTGTCGGCGGTGTGGGCAAAGGCCTGGGACGGTGCGCGTGCGGCCGGATCGGGCCTGCTGGCGCAGGCTGTCATCAAGGCAGCAGCCACGGCCATGCCCGTCAGCATGCAAGAAGCGGCGGAACTCGCGCGGCACTATCGGCGTCTCAGGGATTTCCACCGGACTATGCGGCATGGTGTATTCCCCAATTTTGGCGTCGCCAGCTCTCTTTGGAATGGCGCGCTTTGCACGGTATTGCCGGCTCGGTCGGCAAGGAAAGGAAAAATCCACTCGGTCTTTTCCTGGGGCGCAATCCGGCTCCTATTGGAAAGACAGTGGGCACTTGAATCCGCAAGCGCGAATGCACCCTATCAAACGCGGTGCCTGAGCCGGTCCGCCGGGGCTTGCGTCGCGCTGGCTGATTGCCATTTCCTGCTTGTTGATGATTGGCCGGGCTTGAATGTCAGGCATCAAGAATAGGGCGCGCGTTGCGCAGTGGATGCCTGCCGGCTTGCGATAAAAAGTGGATATTGCTTAACTTCACGCCCGTGCGCTTATCCAGTTGGGGGCAAATTTGGGAAAGCCAGGCCTGTTCTGGCAGCCTTTCCTATCACATTGTCCATACATCTTTCCTGTCAGTACGGGGATGGCGGCTGCCATGCATGCGGGGCATCGTCCTTTCAAAAGCCTTTCGGGATGTCGCCATATTGCGTCATCGCGCTGTTGAGTGAGTGCGCCGCTATGACGCATGCCAATGAAGGGATCCAATGCCGTCGATGGCATGGCAGAGAAATCCGGCGTATAGGGTATTACCTGAAACCCGCATTGCGATCCGGAATGCGGACGCGTCGCGCACGCAATCCGGCATCCAATCGCACCCGCATTGGGCGTGTCCACGGCGTTTTCAATTCTTGTAGAAATTTGGTCGGGTGTATCAACTTCTTACGTGATTGGATTTTCTTTAATCAAACGTGGTAGGCTATGCCAGCAAATTTTCCCTATCATTGAATTAACACCGCTCCAGGAGAATCAAAATGGCAACTTACAAGCAGCTGATTGCAGAGAAGGAAGCGCTCGAAGCAAAGCTGGCCGAGATGCGTGCCAGCGAAGTGGCGGGCGTTATTGCACAGATCCAGGGCCTGATGGCGGAATACGAACTGACGGCCGACGACATCGCCCCGAAGCGCCGCCGGGGCCGCCCGGCCGCCAGCGCGAATGGCGCCGCGGCCAAGCCCAAGGCCAGCCTGCCCCCGAAGTATCGCGATCCCAAGACCGGCGCCACCTGGACGGGCCGTGGCCGCGCACCGGCATGGCTGGGTAAGAACCGCGCACGCTTCCTGATCGCTGAAGCCTGATCGCGCTGCTGTCTTAGTGACGCAGTGGCGCCGGCCCCGCCGGCGCTAGCTTGTCCTCTGGTTTCCCCTTTGCGGGCACTGCGGCAAGCCATTGGCCTAGCCTTGCGCAAGGCCAATGGCGCTCATTACCCAATTCCCCCCGACCCGATATGAAAAAAGCGCTGTTTTCAGCGTTGCTGCTTTGCGCGTCTTTTGCCGCGCAGGCGGATGAGAAGTTGCTGTCAAGGCAATACGGGGCTTGCATCGACCGTCCCGATGTCACTACCGCCGGCATGCACGACTGCATCGCCGTGGAGACGGCGCGGCAGGATAAATCCCTGAATACCGCTTATAAGAGCCTTCAACAGGCCCTGTCTCCCACCAGGAGAGCAAAGCTGCTCGACGCCCAGCGCGCATGGTTAAAGTTCCGGGAAGCCAATTGCGGTTTCCAGGCCGATCCCGATGGCGGCACGATCGCCGGTGTCAACGCGTCTGCCTGCTTCATGCAAATGACGGCGGACCGGGCTCGGGAGCTTAGCGATTTCGCCGCCGAAGCGGCAGGGCGCTAGCCAGCACCTGGTCAGCGGCACTCAAGAATGTGCTGTTTTGCGCATTTTTCCTGATTGTCAAAAAGAATTGTCCATTCTGTTCAAGGGCTGTGGGATTGTCAAAACCAGGTGACGGCGTACCATGTTGGCCACATCGTTGCTTGCTTTGACCGGAGAACCCCATGAGCCTGGACGCAGAATCCTTTTCGCTGCTGCGCGCGTCGGTGCAGCGTTTCATCGACGAACGCCTGAAGCCGGCGGAAGACACGCTCGAGGAAACCGACGACGTGCCGGCGGACATCGTTGCCGACATGAAGGAGATGGGCCTGTTCGGGATCTCCATCCCTGAGAACTACGGCGGCATCGGCCTGTCGATGGCGCAGGAATGCGACGTGGTGTACGACCTCGGCCACACTGCCTTTGCCTTCCGCTCGGTTTTCGGCACCAATGTCGGCATCGGCTCGCAGGGCATCCTGATGGATGGCACCGAGGCGCAAAAGCAGGAATATCTGCCGAAGATCGCCAGCGGCGAGCTGGTTATCTCGTTCGCGCTGACCGAGCCCAATGCCGGCTCCGATGCGGCTTCGCTGCAGACCAAGGCCGAGCTCGACGGCGACCACTACGTCATCAACGGCACCAAGCGCTTCATCACCAACGCGCCGCGCGCAGGCGCCTTCACGCTGATGGCGCGCACCGGCGGCGCCGGCGCGTCGGGCATCTCGTCGTTCATCGTGCCGGCCAACACCCCGGGAATTTCGCTTGGCAAGCCGGACAAGAAGATGGGCCAGCGCGGCACCAAGACCTGCGACGTGGTGCTGGAAAACGTGCGCGTGCCTGCCGCCAACATCATCGGCGGCGTGCCCGGCGTTGGCTTCAAGACCGCCATGAAGGTGCTCGACCGTGGCCGCCTGCATATCTCGGCGCTGGCTTGCGGCATGGCGCACCGCCTGATTTCCGATGCCGTGGCCTACGCCAAGGAACGCAAGCAGTTCGGCCAGCCGATTGGCGATTTCCAGCTGATCCAGGCCATGCTGGCCGATAGCCAGGCCGAGCTGTACGCCGGCTTGTCGATGGTGCGCGACTGCGCCCAGCGCTACGATGCCAAGACTCCGGGCAAGAGCGATCCGGAAGTCAGCATGCTGGCTTCGTGCACCAAGATGTTCTGCACCGAGATGGTGGGCCGCGTGGCCGACCGCGCCGTGCAGATCCATGGTGGCGCCGGTTATATCGCCGAGTACAAGGCAGAGCGTTTCTATCGCGACGTGCGCTTGCTGCGCCTGTACGAAGGCACCACGCAGATCCAGCAATTGATTATCGCCAAGCAATTGCTGCGCGACTGATCGGAGGGCGCGCATGCACGGCCGGCCGTGCCGGCGGCATCCGCGCATGGCCCGTGCCGCGCCTGTGCCGCGAATGCACTGCGCGCGCGGGCCAATTGATGCGCGCAACGCAATGTCCTGTTGTCTCAACGGAGGCTGCCCCGATGGCTTTTGCCGCTCTCAATCTTCCCGCCCACACCACGGATTTTCCATCCTCGCGTGCCCGCTTGCGCCTCGGTGCGGCGCCCTCGCAAGCGATGCCTGGCAACGACGACGCGGGTCCCGATAGCGCCGCCCCGTGCTATCCGATCATCGCAGCGCTGATGGCGTGCGCCGCGCGGCCCGCCTATACGCCGCTGGACTGCATCCGCCTGGCGCTCGACGCCGCCGTTGCGCTGGGCCGCGACGATCCGGTCTCCTCGGTCCAGCCCACTCGCCTGCAAAGCTTCGATGGCGCGCTGTATCGCACCGGCACGGGCGCATGGATCATTCTCTACAGCGATAGCCTGGCGGCGCCGGATGTGCGCTTCATGATTGCGTACCTGCTGGGCCGCCAGCTTCTGGGCGGCAGCGAGCTGGACTACGTGGAATGCACCAACGCTGAGTTGATGGCCATGCCGGACGATGACTCGGCCGGCGGGCTCGCCTATGCCTTTGCCAGCCGGCTGATGATGCCGCTCAATGCCTGCCGACTGGCCTTGCCCGGCGCGGTGGACCTCGACGTGCTGGACGCGCTGGCCGAGCGCCTCTGCCTGCCGGTGCATCATGTGGCGCGGCGCTGGCTGTCCTATACCTCGCGCAAGGCCGTGCTGACGCTCATGCGCGATGGCGTTGCGCTGGGCACGTGGGCGAGCGAGACGGCGTTCGGGCTGCAGGCGGATGACGTCGGTGGCGGCAAGGGGGCGCGCGCGGCGTCGCAGGCGCTGCTGCTTGGCGACGGTGTGAGCATCGAGCTGGCCGTGGGCCCCAGGCATGTGGCGGCCCGGGCAGGCGTGCACCAGCGCGCTGTCTTTCCCGTCTGACGCCCCATCTGACGCCCCGGCGCGTCAGCGATCGTGGTGCAGGTACTTGGCCTGCCGCGGCAGCTGGAAGCTGACCAGGAACACGATCGCCATCATCGCGGTCACGTACCAGTAGAAGCTGGATTCGTGGCCCAGCGATTTCAGGTCCAGCGCGACATATTCGGCGGAGCCGCCGAAGATCGCGTTGGCCACGGCATAGGCCAGCCCCACCCCCAGCGCCCGGATCTCGGTCGGGAACATCTCGGCCTTGACGATGCCGCTGATGGAGGTGTAGAGGCTCACGATGGCCAGCGCGAGGGAAATCAGCACGAAGGCGACAAAGGGGCTCTTCACGCTCCCGAGCGCCGTCAGGACCGGAACTGTGGCCAGTGCGCCAAGTGCACCGAACAGCAGCATATTGTTGCGCCGCCCGATGCGGTCCGACAGCGCGCCGAAAAACGGCTGCATGCACATGTAGAAGAACAGGCAGCAGGTCATCACGTAGCTGGCCGTCTTGATCGACATGCCGGCCGAGTTGACCAGGTACTTCTGCATATACGTGGTGAACGTATAAAAGATCAGCGAGCCGCCCGCGGTGTAGCCAAGCACGGTGAAGAAGGCCGCCTTGTGATTGCGGAACAGCTCCGTGAGCGTACCGGCCTCCTTGCTCGCCCGGGTGGCGGCGGAGGTCGTCTCATGCAGGGTCCGGCGCAGGAACAGCGCCACGACCGCCGTGATGGCGCCGATCACGAACGGGATGCGCCAGCCCCACGCCTTGAGCTCCGCCTCGTCGAGGAACTGCTGCAGCACCACCACCACGAGCACCGCCAGCAACTGGCCGCCGATCAGCGTGACATACTGGAACGACGAGAAAAATCCCCGCTGGCCCTTGAGTGCCACCTCGCTCATATAGGTGGCGGTGGTGCCGTATTCGCCGCCGACGGACAGCCCTTGCAGCAGCCGCGCGACCAGCAGCAGCGCCGGTGCCCAGGCGCCAATGCTGTTGTAGGTGGGCAGGCAGGCGATCATCAGCGAGCCGCAGCACATCATCGTTACTGAAATCAGCAGCGAGTTCTTGCGGCCATGCCGGTCGGCAATCCGCCCGAAGAGCCACCCACCTATCGGCCGCATCAGGAAGCCCGCGGCAAATACACCGGCGGTGTTCAGCAATTGCGCCGTGGGATCGGATTTGGGGAAGAAGGCCCCCGCGAAGTAGATGGCGCAGAACGCGTAGACGTAGAAGTCGAACCACTCGACGAGGTTGCCGGAAGACGCGGCCACGATCGCGTAGATGCGCTTGCGCTTTTCCTCGGTGCTCGGCGGTGCATCGAAAAGGGGGGCGGACAGGTCTGTCATGGTTTGTCTCTTCCTTTCGGCAAGTCGCCCACACGAAGAAAGCCGTGGTGCGAGATCGGCACGCAGAGTTCCAGTGTAGTGCGATTGCGCCGTGATTGCGGCACAGGGTGACCTGTCTTGCACTACTTGGGGATGCGGGAGGGATAGGCTGGCGAGAAGGCGTGGCGCTTGTAGCCGCGGCGTGCCGGCCGAAAAAACGCGTCTGGCCGCATTGCGCGGCAGGGCTGGCGCCGTGGGTCGCGGCAGCGGCGAGGCGATTGGCCAGGACCGCTGCGTTTGACGTGAATAACGCCTATTGGTGTGTCTTGCTTTGTCTTGCTGTGTCTTGCTACGTTTTGCCTGCGTTACTGCGCGTCTTGCGGCCAGACTCCGTCCACATCCCTTAGCAGATGGCCTGCCAGGATGTAGTCCCCCAGCCGGGTCGCCTTGGCTTCGAGATCGAGCAGCTCATGGTCGGCCAGCGTGCCAAGATCGAACTGGCAATACAGATTGCGCTGCCTGAAGGTGGTCTTGGTCTTAGCCAGCCCTTCGATCAGGGCTTCGCGCGAATGGACAGCAATGCTTTCCTGTCCGCGGTATTGCACTTTGATGCCGCGTTTCTCTCCGAGCCGGCCGAGTTCGACGGCGTCCTGCCATCCGGTTTCATAGTCCAGCTCAAGCGCCAGCACATCTTTCGATGCGAGAAGCCGAAGCGCTTCTGCTTTGCTGCTAGCTCGCACTATTGACATCCACACCTCTTATATCGTCTTATACTGTACGAATATACAGTCAACGCGTCATTGCGGCAAGGGGTTGTCCCCAAGCCGTTTGGACTACTGCGCCAGCGGCGTCTTCCGCCGCCCTGCGTTGCCACTATTTTCCTCCAGTATTGCCCTTTAGGGGACGGTCACGGCTTCGTTTGCCGTACTGCCCGCCTTTATCGTCGCCCCGGCATCTTGCGCTGCCGTGACAGAGAAGTCCCCCGCATAGACATGCACCACCCGAGCCGGGTCCAGGTGCTTGCGGATGGCCGCGTTGACCTGTTCGACGGTCGCCGCGGCGATAGCTTGCTCGTATTCCGTGACAAAGCGCATCGTGCGCCCCAGAAATAGCTGGCTGGCGAGCGTGCCGGCCAACGCGGAATCGCTGGTGCGGGCCAGTGTGCCTTGCTGCAGCAGGCCACTCCTGGCTTGTGCCAGCTCCTCCGGCGTGATGCCAGCGGCTGCCAGCCGCGACAGTTCTTCTTCCACGCCACGCTTGAGCTTGTCCAGGTTCTGCGGCGCATAGAGCGCTTGCATGCCGAAGCGCCCGTTGGTGTCGAGCGCGCCCACCTGAATGAAACTGCCGACACTGTAACTGATGCCGTCGCGTTGGCGCAGGCGATCCGCCAGCCGGCTCTTGAGCGCGCTCCCGCCGAACACGCGGTTGGCGATCACCAATGCCGGATATTCCGGTGCATCGCTGGTCAGCGCGACTGGTAGCGCGGCCAGGTAGATGGCATTGGCCTTGTCCGGCGTCTCGTGGGTCAGGTGGGCCGGTGCCAGCGGCACGAAGGGGCGTTCGATGCGGGCATAGGACACCTGGGCCTGCCAGTCGCCGAACAGCGTGGCCAGTTGCGCCTGTGCCGCCTGGCGGTCGAAGTCGCCAACCAGCGCCACCTGGCCGTGGCTCGCGCCATAGAAGCGCGTGTGGAAGGCGCGCAGGTCGGCCAGGCGCACTTGCCGCAGCGCCGCGATGCTCTCCTGCGGGGTGCCGACATAGCGCGGATCCCCCGATGGGTAGGGATTGCCGTGACGGCCAAGCACATTCGATGCGATCGCCTCGGGCTGGCCCAGGCCGCTCTCGATGCCGGCGATGGCGTTGGCCCGCAGGGTCTCGAACTCGGCGGCGGGCAGGCTGGGCTCGCGCAGGATGTCGCGCAGCAGCGCCAGCGTCTCGGCCAGCGTTTCGCGCCGCGCTTCAAAACGCACGGTGACCGCCTCGCCGTCGCCCTGGACCGACACCACCGCCTTGAGCTCGGACAGGCGGTCGGCGATCTGCTGCCGCTCCAGGCGGGCGGTGCCGCGCATCAGCATGGCGGCGGTGAGGCTGCCGACGGCGTCCTGGCCTTGCAGGCTGGTGACGTCGCCCATGCGCAGGATCAGCGTGCCGTTGACGGTCTGGCCGCGGCTGGGTTTGGGCAGCAGCGCGAACTGCATGCCGTTGGCCAGCTTGCCGCGCAGCGTGTGCGCCTCGATATTGTCCGGGCTAGGGTCGAACGCCGCCACTGCGGCCTTGGCCGGCTTGCCCTGGTAGGCGGCCACCAGCGCGGCGACGTCCGGCGCGGCGGGCATGGTGGCCCGGGCCAGCGTCTCGGCCGGCGCATCGCCGGGCATGTCGATGGGGATGAAGCGGCCGAGCGTGCGGTTGCTGGCGCGCAGGTAGTTTTGCGCGACCCGTTGCAGGTCGGCCAGCGTGACGCGCTCCGCCTGCTGGCGTGCCACCAGCAGCAGGCGCCAGTCACCCTTGGCGATGGCCTCGGACAAGGCGATGGCGTAGCCGGAAGGATTCTCCAGCAGGCGCTCATAGCTGTTGAGCAGGCGGGTGCGGGCGCGGTCCAGTTCCACCTGCGTCACCGGCCGGGCGGCGAAGCCCTCCACCTGCGCCACCAGCGCCTGGCGCGCGGCTTCGAGGTCCTGCGTCTTGCTCAGCCCGGCGGCGAACAGCACCGAGCCGGGATCCTTCATGCCCGCTACCGAGCCAAACTGCCAACTGGCCTTGCCGCTCTCGACCAGCGCCTTGTACAGGCGGCCGCCCGAGCCATCGGTGAGGATATCGGACAGCAGCTGCAGGGCCACCGTATCCGGATGCGCGCCCGGCGCGATGTGGTACTGCACCGCGACCAGTTGCGAGTCGCCGACGCGGCGCAGCGTCACTTCGCGCGCGCCCTCCTGCGGCGGCTCAACCGTGTACTGGGCCGGCAGCGCGCGCGTGGGCCGGGGGATCGCGCCGAAGTACTTGCCGATGCGTGCCAGCGTGGTGGCCACGTCGAACTTGCCGGCCACCACCAGCACCGCGTTGTCGGGCTGGTAATAGCGGCGGTAGAAGTCCTGCAGGTTGCCGATGGCAACGTTCTCCACGTCGCTGCGCGCGCCGATCGGCGCCTTGCCGTAGTTGTGCCAGCGGTAGGCGGCCGAGCGCATCTGCTGCATCAGCATGCTGCCGGGATTGTTCTCGGCGCGTTCCATCTCGTTGCGCACCACCGTCATCTCGCTGTCGAGCGCCTCGCGGGCGATAAAGCTGTTGACCATGCGGTCCGCTTCCATCTTCAGCGCCCAGTCCAGGTTCTCCTCGCTGGCGGTGAAGCTCTCGTAGTAGTTGGTGCGGTCGAAGGCCGTGGTGCCGTTGAACTGCATGCCGCGGCGCGTGAGCTCCTGCGCGATGGTGTTGCCGGGCTGCGCCGGCGTGCCCTTGAACAGCAGGTGCTCGAGCAAGTGCGCCATGCCGGTCTCGCCATAGTTCTCATGGCGGCTGCCGACCAGGTAGGTCATGTTGACCGTGGTGACGGGCTGCGCTGCGTCGGGCGCCAGCAGCACGCGCAGGCCGTTGGGAAGCCGGTACTCGGTAATGCCTTCCACGCTGGCGACTTCCGCCGGCGCCGCGGTGGGCAGCTTCGCGGCGGCAGGCGCGGGCGCGGCAGGCACGCCAGGCGCGGCGTTCGCGGATACACTGAAAGCCAGGGCCAGCAGGAAGGAAAGACGCTTGATGATGGGACGCATGCGGAATTCGAAGAGTGAGTGGGCAGCCTCGCGGCGGAATCCGCGGAAATTCGCTGAAGATCTGCTGGAGATCCGCGGGAGCCTGCGGGGCGCGGCAAGGCGGCGGCATTGACGGCCCGGTGGCTGATTCTATCCGGTGCCAGCGAGCGTGGCGGCAAGCCTTGGCGTTTCCCGGACGATTCATGGTGAATTTGGGAAGTTTCCGCACGTCTTGCGCTCCACTCGGCGCTGAAAAAGGCGCCTCCGGGCCGCCGAGGCAAATGTCCGAATCCAGCTATTCCGGCCCGGCCAACGGAGTAGCATGCTGCCTATGAAACTCGATCCGGATACCTGCTACAAGGCCGTGGCCTCGCACGACCGCCGCTTCGACGGACGCTTCTTCGTGGGCGTGTCGTCCACCGGCGTCTACTGCCGGCCGATCTGCGCGGTGCGCACGCCCAAGCGCGAAAACTGCACCTTCTACGACACCGCGGCCGCGGCCGAGAAACAAGGCTTCCGGCCCTGCCTGCGCTGCCGGCCCGAGCTGGCGCCGGGCCACGGCCTGGCCGACCTGTCGGGGCGCCTGGCCCAGGCCGCGGCCACGCTGATCGACGAGGGTTTCATGGTGGATGCCGGCGTGGCCGGGCTGGCCGCGCGCATCGGCATTACCGAGCGCCACCTGCGCCGGCTGTTCGATGCGCAGTTCGGCGTCTCGGTACTGGAGTACGCGCAGACGCAACGATTGCTGCTGGCCAAGCGCCTCCTGACCGATACGGGGCTGACCGTAACCGACGTGGCGCACGCCGCCGGCTTTGGCAGCGTGCGGCGCTTCAACGACGTGCTCAAGACGCGCTACGGGCTGACGCCCATGGCCATGCGCAAGCGCGCCGCCGACAACGTGGCCGACGAGCTGGTGTTCGAGCTGGGTTACCGCCCGCCGATGGCCTGGACCGCGTTCCTGCAATTCCTGGGCGTGCGCGCGGTGGACGGCATCGAGCAGCTTGGCGATGGCACCTACGCGCGCACGCTGGCCATCAACAGCAGCGGCCGCACGCATCTCGGCTGGCTGCAGCTGGAGCATGTAGCGCGCCGCCATGTGATCAAGGTGACGTTGTCCGGTTCGCTGGCGCACGTGATTCCGCAAGCGCTGGGCCGCGTACGGCGGCTGTGCGACCTGGGTTGCCGGCCCGATGTGGTCGACCAGCACCTCGGGCCGCTGGCCGCCGAAGCACCCGGCATGCGCCTGCCCGGCGCGGTGGACGGCTTCGAGATCGCGGTGCGCGCGGTGGTGGGCCAGGTGATCTCGGTGAAGCACGCGCGCACGCTGCTGGCGCGGCTAGCCGAGCGCCACGGGTTGACACTGGCACAGCCCACGCCGACGCTGCGCTTTACGTTTCCCGGCGCGGCTGCGCTGGCTGGTGTGCCGCCCGAGGCCCTGCGCGAGATCGGCATCCCGCTGGGCAAGGGCCGGGCCATCCATGCCATCGCCAGCCGCGTGGCGGCGGGCGAACTCAAGCTGGAGCCCAACGCCGCGCCGGAAGACACCATGGCGCGGCTGCGCGAGATCGAAGGCGTTGGCGACTGGACCGCGCAATACGTGGCCATGCGCGCGCTCGGCTGGCCGGATGCCTTCCCCGGCACCGACTACGTCTTGCGCAAGGTGCTCGGCATCGCTACTGTGCGAGGCATGAACCAGCACGTCGCGCAGTGGGCACCATGGCGCGCTTACGCCGCCATCCACCTGTGGCGGCGCCACGAAGAACACAAGTCGGGCAAGTCGTACAAGTCGGAACGAGACGGCAAGACAAAGGACACACCATGATTGCATACCGCATCGTCGCCAGCCCGTTGGGCGAAGTGCTGTTGCGCGTCGACGGCGCGCGCTTGAGCGGGCTGTTCTTCTCCGGGCAGAAGTACTATCCGGCGGCGGCCATGCCGGACACGAGCGTGCCCGCCGCCGCCCGGCCCGTATTCGAGCAGGCCGCCGATGAGCTGGCCGACTACTTTGCCGAGCGCCTGCAGGCCTTCACCGTGCCCATGGTGCTGGGCGGCAGCCCCTTCCAGCATGCGGTCTGGCAGGCGCTGTGCGAGATCCCGTTTGGCGAGACCACGTCGTATGGCGAACTGGGCGCCGGGCTGGGCCTGGGGCCGACCCATGCGCGCGCGATCGGCGGGGCGGTAGGGCGCAACCCCTTGTCGGTGATCGTGCCTTGCCATCGCGTGCTGGGCGCCAGCGGAGACCTCACAGGCTATGCCGGCGGCACCGACCGCAAGCGCGCGCTGCTGCGGCTGGAAGGCACCGCCGCGGCCATGGCGCTGCCCATCCTGCGTCAGTCAGCGTTAGCGTTTCAGTAAGCGGCATCGCGCCGCTGCGCTTGACCACTCGCGCCAGGCAGTCACGGGAGGTGATACCGATGGCACGTTTGTTCGTCGCGATCGAGGTTCCACAAGCGCTGGCAGCCGCGCTGCTGGCTCGCGTGCCGCGCGTGGCGGCCATCCGGGCGGCGACGCCGCATCAGGTCCATCTGACGCTGCACTTCCTCGGTGAGCAGGACGACGCCACGGCGGCATGCATCGAGCAGGCGCTTGGGGGTGTATCAGGCGCGGCCTTTGCGCTCACGGTGAAAGACGCTGGCTATTTTCGCGGGCGGCGGGCGAGTGTGCTGTGGGCGGGAGTGGCACCCAATGCGGCGCTGGACAGCCTGCAAGCGGATATGGCGCAGGTCCTTGCCGGATGCGAGAGCGCGCCGTTACCGGATGCGGGCTCGCAGCGGCATGCGCGTTTCCATCCGCACATCACGCTCGCGCGCTGCGGGCCTGCCGTGGCGGATACCGCGTTGCAGGCATGGCGCGCCTCGCAGGCGGAACTGGTGTGCGAGCCGTTCCCTGTCGAGCGCTTCATCCTGTATCAAAGCCACCTGCACGCCGGCGGCGCGCAGCATGTGTGCCGGCGTGCGTATGCGCTGGATCTGGCGGCAGCCTGATGCCGTCGGCAACTGCCTGCGTCAGGCCAGGTTGCCGAGGCCAAGCGCTAGTCCCAGCGCCAGCAACACCGAGCCAATAACCCGATCCAGCAATCGCTGGCGCCGCAGCATGGCGGCGCGCAGCGCGGGCGTGCTCAAGCAGCAGGCAATCAGGCCGAACCAGGCCAGGTGCGCCAGCGACATGAACAGGCCATAGCCGAACTGCACCGCCAGCGGCGTTTGCGCATTCACCACCTGCGTATAGGTGCTGACCACGAACAACGTGGTCTTGGGATTGAGCGCATTGGTGAGAAAGCCCATCTTGAGCGCGCCGAACGCTGTCAACGCGGGCGTGCCCGCATCCGCGGCGAGCGATGGCGCGTTCGTGCCCGGCGCGCGCTTGCGCAAGGTCTGGATGCCGATCCAGATCAGGTAAGCGGCGCCGAGCAGCTTCACCACCGTCAACAGCTTGTGCGCGTGCTCCATCAACAACGCCACGCCGAACATCGTGTAGAAAACGTGCACTTGCACGCCAAGGGCGATGCCGAGCGCGCACAGCAGCCCGGCCTTGCGGCCATGCACGAAGCTGTTGCGCATCACCATGGCGAAGTCGGGGCCCGGGCTGATCACGGCCAGCACGGTGATGGTGGCGACGGCCAGCAGTTCGGTGAGAGGGTGCATATTGTGTGAGTATCCTTGACGGGATGGGGGCGGGGTTCCAAGCATTCTCCGAGTTGATGTGTGGCGCCACAACCGATTTATACTCGTGAAAATACGTGAGAAAAATTGACACATCGAGGCAAACATGCACTGGCTGGGCGGGATCCGTTTCTTCGAGGCCGCGGCACGGCACCAGAGTTTCATGCGGGCTGCGGACGAGCTGCACCTGACCCACGGCGCGGTCAGCCGCCAGATTCGCCAGCTGGAGGAGGCGCTCGGCGTGGCGCTGTTCGAGCGCCGCAACCGGGCCGTCTTCCTGACCGAGGCGGGGCACACCCTGCATGCCGCCGCCACCCAGTCGCTCGAAGTGCTGGGCGCAGCAGCGCAGCGTATCCGTGCGCATGCCCAGCCCAAGGCGCTGGTCCTGTCGTGCGAGCCCACCATCGCCATGCGCTGGCTGATTCCTCGCCTGCCGCGCTTTACCGAGACGCACCCGGAGGTGACGCTGCACCTGATGGCCGCTGGCGGGCCGGTGGACTTCGCGCGCAGCGGCGTGGATCTGGCGCTGCGCCGCAACGATTTTCATGTGGGGCCGGAATTGCATGCCCATGAAGTTGCCGAGGAATGGGTGGGCGTGGTCTGCCGCGTGGGGGCCAGCGTCGCGGCGTCGTCCCATCGGCTGCATACGCGCTCGCGCCCGGATGCCTGGCAGCGCTGGGCCAAGGCCGCTGGCGGCGCGCAGCGCTTTGGCGCCGATGCCTGGTACGAGCATTTCTACCTGACCATCCAGGCCGCCGCGGCCGGGCTTGGATGCGCGATCGCATCGCGCCTGATGGTGGCCGACGAGATCGCCGACGGCCGCATCGCCGCGCCGCGGGGCTTCGTGCGCGATGGATCTTGTTATCAATTGCTCTCGCCGGTGGCGTTCGAGCACGATGCGCGGCGTCGCGCGGTAAGGGACTGGCTGTGCCAGGAGGCGCAAGCATCGCTCGGCGCGGATCCCGCCCGGGTGGCTGCATCGCCACATCCAGAGGGCGGGACCAAGGGCGCGGCAAAACGACGTGGGCGCAAAGACGGCAAATGAGGCGTAAACCCGCTCCGGCGGGCTACCCCACGGAAGTCTGGCTCAAGTTTTGCCACACTTCGCCGTTGTTCAAACAAGAGCTTGCGCAGCAGCAGGCGTCGCGCTTAACATGCGGCGCTAGCCGCTCGCCCCCCGCTTGCATCCGGGTACGCGGGCAGCCCGAATTCCCCCGTCGCAAGCCAGTCTGGCGCGACGCAGGCCTCTCTCAGACGTTTGCGTGATTTTCATGAGTCTCCAAGATTCCCCGGAACAATCCGAGCTTGACGCCGGCGCGTTGCCAGACGACCGCTATCGCCTTACCCATTCCTCGCAGATCGGCACCGTGCTGCGCGACCTCGCCTGGCAGAAGTGCATCCTGAACGTGCGTGCGCGTAGCGCCCACGAGATGGTCACGACCGTGCTGCATGTGGATCCGGCCAGCCGCACCTTTGTCTTCGACTGGTGTTCCACCGAGCCCGAGCGGCAGGCGCTGCTGGCGTCCAACGAGAATGCCTTCTCGGCGTCGCTGCGCGGGGTTCCCGTGAACTTCATGATCGGCACGCCCGAGGTCACGCAGTTCCAGGGTGGCCCGGCGTTTACCGCGCCGTTCCCGGAGAAGCTCTACCACTTCCAGCGCCGCCGTCATTTCCGCGCGCGCACGCTGGTCACCAAGGGCTATGTCTGCACCATCAAGATGAGCGACGGCACCGTGCTCAAGCTCGATATTGCAGATCTCTCGCTCTCGGGTGTCGGCTTGCGCTCCAAGACCGTGGATGCCACGCACCTGCCGGTGGGCACCACGATCTCCGGCGTGCATCTGGATTTTGGCGCGCTGGGCAAGCTGGACCTCAGCCTGCAAGTGGTGGGCCACTGGCTGGCCGGGCGCGATGACAACGCCATCCACCATTTCGGGTGCGCGTTCTCCAACCTCGACGGCCGCACGGAAAACTTCCTGCAGCGCCTGGTGTTTGCGCTGGAACTAGCCAGCCGCGGCTAAGCGCCAGTGCCGCCATGCGGCACCAGCCGGCCTCGCGGGCCGGCTTCTTTCCCGGCTTTGCCTTCTCTCGCGAGCCCGCAGACACCGCTGCCCTGGGCCGCTCAGGATGTAGATGAACGCCTCGCCTGGTGGCGGCGTCTCGGCGAACTCGCCGGTCTCAGTGGCTCAGGCGGCGATCAGCTTGCCGATGGCCGCCGCCGCTTCGCGCATCGGCGGCAGCAGGCGCGAGATCATCTCCGCTTCCGATACCTGCGCCGCGCGCACGCTGACGCTGATGCCCGCCATGACGCTGCCTGAAATGCCGCGCACCGGCACCGCGATGGCGCGCAGGCCGGGCTCCAGTTCCTCGTCGATCAGCACATAGTCCAGCTCGCGGGCATGCGCAAAGCTGGCCTCCAGCTCGGGCCGCGAGATCTTGGTCTGCAGCGTGCGCGGGCGCAGGTCGACGTGGTCGAAGAAGTCCTCCAGCGCCGGCTCGGCCAGGTGGGCCAGCAGCATGCGGCCGATCGACGTGCAATAAGCCGGCAGCCGGCTGCCCATCCCGAGCGAATAAGTGAGCACCCGCTGCACCTCCGAGCGCACCAGGTAAAGGATGTCGGTGTCGTCCAGGATGGCCAGCGCCGATGTCTGCTGGATGCGCGTGCTCAGCGCGTCGAGGATCGGCTGGGCAAGCGACACCAGCGATGTCGACGAGAAATACGCATGGCCCAGGTGCAGCACGCGCGGGCGCAGCGCGAACTGTCCGCCTTGCTGGCTGACATAGCCGAGCTGCTCCAGCGTGTACAGGCAGCGCCGTACCGATGCGCGCGAGAGCTGGGTGCGCTGTGCCACCTGGGAGATGGTGAGCGGGCGCTTACGCTCGGAGAAGGCTTCGAGCACGCTCAAGCCGCGCGCCAGCGACAGCATGAAATTCGGGTCGCCGGCAAAACTGTTGAGAAGGTCGGCCTGCGGACGGGCGACGCGGACAGTGGCGGCCGTTGCCTGGCCAGGGCTGCTGGGAATGGGGGCGTCCATGTGGGCGAGTGCGCGCGGGTTGTTCGATAATCGCGCATCTTAAACCGGCTGGGCTCCGCGGGCCAGCGTTTTTGTTGCGCCCGATCCCCGTTTTGGTGCGTGGATCGGGTTAGCCGGCAAAAAAAACGTCGCCGTCTCAAGGGCACGGCGACTGGAAGGGTGTGTCATCAAGACGGGGATCTCGGCGACAGGTCCAGCATAGGACGTGGCGGTCAGACATTGAATACAACTTCCGAGGGGATTTATGCCTGGCATGTCGCAGCCGCCAGGCGCGCGCGGCGCCTGGCGCCCCCCGCTGCGTCGAGGCGGGTAAAATCGCGCCCTTGATGTCGCCGCCGTCCCGGTCCGCCCCCGCCAAGCATTGCGCGGCTGGCCCGGCCGGCGCCCGCAGCCCACCGCGCAGCCCCGAATTGAAGCCAGCCATGACCCATCAGCCCGAACTCTCCCCCGAAGCCGACGACCAGGACGCCGCCGGGGACAACGCAGAAAAGATCCAGGAGCCGCGCCTGTGGCGTGCCGACGGCTGGACCGCCCGCGTGATCAAGAACGAGGACGATGATGGCTGGGCCGTTGCCATGATCAAGGACGGCGAGCCCGAGCCCGCGCTGGTCGGCCCCTGGACCATGGGCCGCGACAAGAAGAACCCCAAGCCGCTGGACACCAACGCCTTCTCGACGCTGGTCAAGACCGCCTCCGAAGTGCTGCGCCGGCACGAGCAGCAACTGCACGCCATGCTGCACAAGAGCGTGATCGTCGACACGGACACCGCGCGCATCAGCGTCACGCTCGACATCGTGCCGGACGAAGACAATCCCTACGCGGTGCTGAGCGCCACTGACGAGAACGGCGACGAACTGGCGCAGGTGCGCGTGTCGGCCGGCTTCAAGCTGAGCAAGGCCAGCGCCGCGGACTGGATCGAGAACGAATACCGCAAGCCGCGCTGAGCGGTTGAGCGCCCTGCCTTGGCAGCGCGGATGCTCCTTCGCCTCCATCCCGGTGCTGGATGCCGTCAAGCTGATCCGGCGCCCAGTGATTGAGCGGCACATCACCAATATCCATGCTCGCGAGGAGACGCATCGCCATTCACTCATCTCGCGTGCGGCCACTGGCGCGATCTGCGGGCTTGGCGTTGCCGGCTATACGCTGGCGCTGCGCGCCATGGCCGACGCCCTGCGGAGCTAGTGCGACGCCAAGTCTGCCGGCCGCCTCAGGCCAGCAGCACCAGTGCGATGGCGATCGCCGCCGGCAAGCCCTGCACCCACAGGATCTTGCGGCTGGCCGTGCAGGCACCGAAGATCCCGGCCGCCAGCACGCAGCACAGGAAGAACAACTGCACCGGCACCGCGGCGGTGACCAGGCCCCACAGCAGGCCGGCCGCGAGGAAGCCGTTGTACAGCCCCTGGTTGGCCGCCAGCGCCTTGGTGGCGACGGCGAACTCCTGCGTCAGCCCGAAGGCCCGCATGCCCTTGGGCTTATCCCACAGGAACATCTCCAGCACCATGATGTACACATGTTCCAGCGCTACCAGCGCCACAGCTGCAAGGGACAACCATTTCATGGCGGGAATCTCGGAAAGGGGAAAAACAGGAAGGGGTTTGGGCGGTCTGCCGCTTTAGCGTTGCGGGGCTGGGGCGAGCCGCGCGATCAACGCGGCATGCCGCGGGTGCGAAGCCAGCAGGCTGTCGGCATTGGCCAGTTCGAACTCGCCGAACTCAAAGCCCGGCGCCACCGTGCAGCCCACCAGCGAGAAGCCATCCGGATCGCTGCGCTCGGCGGCGAACCAGCAGCCGGCCTTGACCACCGCCTGGAAGACCGCGTCGTCATCGGCGAGCGCGTTGCCCAGCCGGTGCGTGGTGAGGCTGCCGTCTTCCTCCAGCACATGCACGTTGAGCGCGCAGCCCGCGTAGAAGTGCCACACCTCGTCGGAGCGGATGCGGTGCCAGGCGGAGTAGGCGTTGTCGCACAGCAGGTAGTAGATCGCGGTGGAGGCGGCATGCGTGGCGAGATTGCCTGCACCTTCGCGCGACACACGCGCTGCGTCGCGATGGGTCTCGCGGTAGTAGCCGCCTTCCGGATGCGGCCGCAGCGCAAAGCGATGAATCAACTGGTCCTTGCCTTGGTTCTGCGAGTCAGGTTGGGCGGGCATGCGCGGGGCTCCGGGATCGATAGCCGCCATCATGCCCGCTTGCCGGCGCAATAGGCAATTGGCAACAACGCGAAGCGAACCCGCAGGCTCAGCGCATCGCGCTATCCGCCCCCGGGCCGATCCACGCGCGCACGGCGCGCACCGCATCGTCGTCGCGCCGGTGCGCCGGGTAGACCAGGTAATAGCCGTCGCCCTCGATGACCGGGCCGCACGGCTGCACCAGCGCGCCGCTGCGCAATTCCTCCGCCACCAGCGTCAGACTCAGCAAGGCCACGCCCTGGCCGCCAAGCGCCGCGAGGATGGCGTGGGTCTCATCGGAGAAGGTGGGGCCGCTGGCCGCGTCGAGACGGTCCAGTCCGGCCTCCTGCTGCCACAGGGCCCAAGTTATGGGGTGGCGCGCAGTGCTGCGCCATTGGTGGTGCAGCAAGGTCTGGCGGCGCAGCCCTGCGGCGGACTTCACGCCTAGCAGCGGGCTGCAGACCGGTGCAAAGCGCTCGCGCCATAGCAGCTCGGCGTCCAGTCCGCGCCATTTGCCGCTGCCGTAGCGGATGGCGGCGTCGGCCTGGCCCGCGTGCAGGTCCACGGCATCCAGCGAGGCATGCACATGCAGGTCGAACTCCGGCGCCACGGCCCGCAGCCCCGGTGCGCGCGGCAGCAGCCAGCGCGCGGCGAAGGCCGGCGTGGCCGATACCGTGAGCGTCTTGCGCGATGGCGGCGCACGCAGCCTGGCCACGGCCTGCTCCAGCGCGTCGAAGCCGTTGCGCGTGCCCGGGTACAGCGCGGCGCCATGCGCGCTCAGCACCAGCCGGCGCGGCAAGCGCTCGAAGAGCGTCACGCCAAGCACTTGCTCCAGCAGCCGTAGCTGATGGCTCACCGCCGTCGGCGTGACCGACAGCTCCTGCGCCGCATGCTTGACGCTAAGGTGCTGCGCGGTGGCTTCGAAAGCGCGCAGCGCGGCGAGCGGCGGCAGGCGGCGGGGCGTGGTTTCGGATGAGGTATTGTCAGCCATGAGGCAGAGAAAGGATCGGTTGTGAGGATGTTATGGCGAGTCTACATTGCCATCACCCTCAACCGCATGGGCTGACCGATGAGAACGGCTCATGCATGACCAACCGAAATGGAACGACATGGCTCACCTCCTTCATATCGACGCCAGCGCCCGCCCGGGACGCTCCGGCACCGACGCCCACGGCTCGCACACGCGCCGTCTCTCGCAACGCTTCGTCAACCGCTGGCAAGCGGCGCGTCCTGCGGACACGGTGACTTATCGCGACGTGGGCCAGCACCCGCCCGCGCCCGTCGGCGCGGACTGGATTCGCAGTGCCTTTACGCCGTCCGCGCGGCGCGAGCCGTGGATGGATGCGGTGCTGGCCGAAAGCGATCGCCTGGTCGCGGAAATCGAGCGCGCCGACGTGCTGGTGATCGGCGTGCCGATGTACAACTTTGGCGTTCCGGCGCAACTCAAGGCGTATATCGACAATATCGTGCGCGTGGGCAAGACCTTCGGCTTTGATCGCGAACGCGCTGGCGAGCCTTACTGGCCGATGCTGGCGGGGCGCGGCTAGCAACTGGTGCTGCTGACCGCACGCGGCGACTACGGCTACGGCGACCGCCTGGCCCGGCTCGACCATGTCACCCCGGCGCTGCGCGCGGCGTTCGGCTACATCGGCATCGACGACGCGGTCGAGGTCGCCATCGAGTACGACGAGTTCGGTGGCGAGCGGCTGGCCGCCTCGATCGCGCAGGCCGAGGCGGAGGTGGATGCTTTTGTCGTCACGACGATGCGGCGGATGCGCGACGAGACGGAAGCATTGCAGCCCTGAAGCCCTGAAGCCCTGAAGCCAGGAAGGCCTTTCCGCGCGGCTCGCAATCATCCCGCGTCCTTGTGCATCCACGCCGCGTTTCGCGGCGTATCTGGTTTAACCGCGCGATTCACGTGTGGCCGGACCAGCGCAAGGCGCTGCTCCCCTGCAAGCCAGTCGCGATCCGCCGATCGCCCAGAAGGAGATTGCCATGACCCGCCATTTCTTCAAGCTGTTGATGACTTCGGCCGCACTTGCCGGCATTGCCGCCACGGCGGTTCCGGCGCAAGCCTCCGGTCCCAAGGACAGTGCCGTGTCCGCAGACCGCTACGGCTACGTCTTCCATGCGTCGCGTTTCGACGTCTATAGCGATGGCGCACGCCTGGACCCGGCCGCTGTTCCGGCGATGGGCGCCGATGCCAGCCGCCTGCGCAAGCCAGATCCGTTCTCGGACGGCGCGCAGAAGCTGGCCGGCATGGACCGTAGCGGCGTTTCCTCGGATCCGGCGCGCAAGGCCGATCCTTTCC
>NZ_JBIUHC010000088.1:0-41981 GCF_044627735.1 Cupriavidus sp. CuC1
AACAAACCGATAAGTGTGAACGCTCGACGTTGGATGCACGCTCTTGAAAGGAGGTGATCCAGCCGCACCTTCCGATACGGCTACCTTGTTACGACTTCACCCCAGTCATGAACCCTGCCGTGGTAATCGCCCTCCTTGCGGTTAGGCTAACTACTTCTGGCAAAACCCACTCCCATGGTGTGACGGGCGGTGTGTACAAGACCCGGGAACGTATTCACCGCGGCATGCTGATCCGCGATTACTAGCGATTCCAGCTTCACGTAGTCGAGTTGCAGACTACGATCCGGACTACGATGCGTTTTCTGGGATTGGCTCCCCCTCGCGGGTTGGCAACCCTCTGTACGCACCATTGTATGACGTGTGAAGCCCTACCCATAAGGGCCATGAGGACTTGACGTCATCCCCACCTTCCTCCGGTTTGTCACCGGCAGTCTCTCTAGAGTGCTCTTGCGTAGCAACTAAAGACAAGGGTTGCGCTCGTTGCGGGACTTAACCCAACATCTCACGACACGAGCTGACGACAGCCATGCAGCACCTGTGTCCACTTTCCCTTTCGGGCACCTGATGCATCTCTGCTTCGTTAGTGGCATGTCAAGGGTAGGTAAGGTTTTTCGCGTTGCATCGAATTAATCCACATCATCCACCGCTTGTGCGGGTCCCCGTCAATTCCTTTGAGTTTTAATCTTGCGACCGTACTCCCCAGGCGGTCAACTTCACGCGTTAGCTACGTTACTGAAGAAATGAATCCCCAACAACTAGTTGACATCGTTTAGGGCGTGGACTACCAGGGTATCTAATCCTGTTTGCTCCCCACGCTTTCGTGCATGAGCGTCAGTGACGTCCCAGGGGGCTGCCTTCGCCATCGGTATTCCTCCACATCTCTACGCATTTCACTGCTACACGTGGAATTCTACCCCCCTCTGACATACTCTAGCCTTGCAGTCACAAGCGCCATTCCCAAGTTGAGCTCGGGGATTTCACGCCTGTCTTACAAAACCGCCTGCGCACGCTTTACGCCCAGTAATTCCGATTAACGCTCGCACCCTACGTATTACCGCGGCTGCTGGCACGTAGTTAGCCGGTGCTTATTCTTCCGGTACCGTCATCCCCCCGCCGTATTAGGGCAAGGGATTTCTTTCCGGACAAAAGTGCTTTACAACCCGAAGGCCTTCTTCACACACGCGGCATTGCTGGATCAGGGTTGCCCCCATTGTCCAAAATTCCCCACTGCTGCCTCCCGTAGGAGTCTGGGCCGTGTCTCAGTCCCAGTGTGGCTGATCGTCCTCTCAGACCAGCTACTGATCGTCGCCTTGGTGGGCCTTTACCCCACCAACTAGCTAATCAGACATCGGCCGCTCCTATCGCGCGAGGCCTTGCGGTCCCCCGCTTTCACCCTCAGGTCGTATGCGGTATTAGCTAATCTTTCGACTAGTTATCCCCCACGACAGGGCACGTTCCGATGTATTACTCACCCGTTCGCCACTCGCCACCAGGATTGCTCCCGTGCTGCCGTTCGACTTGCATGTGTAAGGCATGCCGCCAGCGTTCAATCTGAGCCAGGATCAAACTCTTCAGTTTAATACCTGTGTGACCCTTCGGTTTCCCGACGGATCTCGCTCTTTCGAGCGGTCGCTCACTCTCAGAAAACTGACTGGTTACGTCCGAAGACATAACCAACATGTTTTACTGTGCGAGCACTTTATAACTTGTAAGCTAAAAGACCGAAGTCTTCCGCATCCGCTATCAAGCGCCCACACTTATCGGTTGTTTGTTTGTTAAAGAACTGGCCGCGGCTCGCTTTGCTTGCCGCGTCGCTGCTTTTGTCTGCAGCAGAGAAACGAGATTATGAAGCGTGATCATCGTTTCGTCAACAGGTTTCGCAAACTTTCTTTGCTGCAGCCGGCGTCTGAACCCGCTCCGCCAACCACCCCTGCCAACCCCGCAACCCTTGTCCCGTCTGCTTTGCAGCGGTCTTTTGTGTTGCGAGGGGGCGAATAATAAGCGCCCCACCCGACCTTGGCAATCGTTTTGTCACATGAGTATGCGAGGCCCTCCGAGGGGCCAGGGACAACCCATTGATCTATAAAGTAAATGCGGCTTTCTTACCCCGCATCAAAAGATGAATACCCGATGAACTTACTCGGGTATTTGCCTATCAAGTTTTAGCGATGCTTGAACCCGGGCGCTCTCTTCTCCACAAATGCGGCCATGCCTTCCTTCTGGTCCTCCGTCGCGAAGGTCGAGTGGAACAAGCGGCGTTCCAGGTGCACGCCTTCGGAAAGGCTGGTCTCGTAAGCGGTGTTGATCGACTCCTTGATCATCATGACCACCGGCAGGGAGAACCCGGCGATGGTCTCGGCGGCGGCCAACGCATCGTCGAGCAGCTTGTCGGCTGCAACCACACGCGACACCAGGCCGGCGCGCTCGGCTTCCGCCGCGTCCATCATGCGGGAAGTCAGGCACAGGTCCATGGCCTTGGCCTTGGAGACCGCGCGCGGCAGGCGCTGGGTGCCGCCAGCGCCCGGCATGGTGCCCAGCTTGACCTCGGGCTGGCCGAAGCGGGCGGTATCGGCAGCGATGATGATGTCGCACATCATCGCCAGCTCGCAGCCGCCGCCAAGCGCGTAGCCGGCCACCGCCGCGATCACCGGCTTGCGGACGCGGCGGATCGCCTCCCAGTTCCGGGTGATGTAATCGCCCTTGTACACATCCATATAGGTGTACTTCGCCATCATGCCGATATCGGCGCCTGCGGCAAAGGCACGCTCGCTGCCGGTGATCACGATGCTGCCGATGGCCTCGTCGGCGTCGAAAGCGAGCAACGCCGCGCCCAGCTCATCCATCAGCGCGTCGTTGAGCGCGTTCAGGGCCTTGGGGCGGTTCAGCGTCACCAGGCCAACGCGCCCGCGCGTCTCCACCAGAATGTTCTCATACGGCATGTGTTCTCCTCTTGGAATAGGAAGTGGGGAAGTACAAAGTGGATCGATTCGTTACCAGCGAGACGATACTCGCGCGCGGAAATTAGTGCTACCATTCGCCGACCGACTGGTCGGTTAATTTAAGCGGCGATCCGAATTCTCCTGCATGGCTATATGCATAGCTATATATAAGAGAGTGACCGGGTGCCGCCAGACATTGCCCCTAACAGACACGGCAGGAGACGAAGATGCCAGATACGCCCCCGCAGGCCAGCCTGACTTCCGGCCCGATACTGCTCGCCTGGCACGGCCAGGTCGCCGTCATCACGCTGAATCGCCCCGACAAGCTCAATAGCTTTACTCGCGACATGCATGCCGTGCTGCAGCAGGCACTAGACCATGTGGAGGCCGGCGGCGCCCGCGCCCTGCTGCTGACGGGTGCCGGGCGCGGTTTCTGCGCAGGACAGGACCTGGCCGACCTGGATTTCACGCCCGGCGCCATGACCGACCTGGGCGAGTTGATCGATGTATGGTTCAACCGGCTGGTCCGGCGCCTGCAAAAGTTGCCGCTGCCGGTGATTGCCGCCGTCAACGGCACCGCGGCCGGCGCCGGCGCCAACCTGGCGCTGGCCTGCGACATAGTGTTGGCGGCACGCTCGGCCAGCTTCATCCAGGCCTTCGTCAAGATTGGGCTGGTCCCGGATTCCGGCGGCACCTGGCTGTTGCCCAAGCGCATCGGCATGGCCCGCGCCATGGGACTGGCCATGACGGGCGACAAGCTCAGCGCCGACGAGGCCGAAAAATGGGGGCTGATCTGGGAGGCGATGGACGACCCCCTGCTGCCCGAGCAGGCGCTGGCCCTGGCCACGCACCTGGCGGCGCAGCCAACGCGCGCCCTGGCCGCGATCAAGCAGGCGATGTACGCCGGCGCAAGCCAGGGCCTCGATACCCAGCTCGACCTGGAGCGCGACCTGCAGCGCCAGTTGGGCGCCTCGCTGGACTATGCCGAGGGCGTCAACGCTTTCCTGGAAAAACGCGCGCCACGTTTCACGGGGCGCTAGGATCGCCTGTACGCACCGCAGCCAACAGCCCGAACAGGAGACCAGCTTGACCCACAATCCCCAGGCCCTCGCCGAAGCGGCCGCTGCCAGCATGTACGAGGCCGATGCCTGCAGCCGCTGGCTGGGCATCACCGTCGAGGCCGTGCGGCCCGGCTATGCGCGCTTGTCCATGCCGGTGCGGCAGGAATTCCTCAACGGCCACGGCATCTGCCACGGCGGACTGATGTTCACGCTGGCCGATTCGACCTTTGCCTTCGCCTGCAACAGCCACAATATCAACACGGTGGCGGCGGGTTGCAGCATCGAGTTCCTCAAACCCGTGCAGGGCGGCGACGTGCTGACGGCAGAAGCCACGGAGCAGGTCCGGTCGGGCCGGCATGGCATCTACGATATCCGGGTGACCAACCGCGCCGGCGAGCCGGTGGCGATGTTCCGCGGCAAGTCCGCGCAGATCAAAGGGCATGTCGTCCCGCCGCCGGGCGCGGCGGCGTGATGCCGGGCCCGGATTCCACCACGCAAACATAAGCCCCCGCGCAGGAGACACCATGACGCGCCTGACAGATCTGCCGCTCGAGCCGATCGAGACCGCCAGCCGCGAAGCCTTGCAGGCCTTGCAGCTGGAACGCCTGAAATGGTCGCTCAACCACGCCTATCAGAACTCGCCGGTCTACCGCCGCAAGTTCGATGCTGCCGGCGTCCACCCGGACCAGATCCGGACCCTGGCCGACCTCGCCCGCTTTCCGTTCACCACCAAGCAGGACCTGCGCGATAGCTACCCGTTCGGGATGTTCGCCGTGCCGCAGGACCGCGTGGCGCGCATCCATGCCTCGTCGGGCACGACCGGCAAGCCCACGGTGGTGGGATACACCTTGAAGGACATCGACACCTGGGCCACGGTGGTGGCGCGCTCGATCCGCGCCGCCGGCGCACGGCGCGGCGACAAGGTGCATATCAGCTACGGCTACGGACTGTTTACCGGCGGACTGGGCGCGCACTACGGCGTGGAAAAGGCGGGGCTCACCGCGATCCCGTTCGGTGGCGGCCAGACCGAGCGGCAGGTGCAGTTGATCCAGGATTTCAAGCCGGAAGTGATCATGGTCACGCCGAGCTACATGCTGGCCATCGCCGACGAGTTCGAGCGCCAGGGCATCGACCCGACCTCCAGCTCGCTCAAGGTCGGCATCTTCGGCGCGGAGCCCTGGACGCCCGAGATGCGCCTGGCCATCGAGAAGCGCATGGGCATCTCGGCGGTGGATATCTATGGGCTATCGGAAGTGATGGGGCCGGGCGTGGCCAGCGAGTGCGCCGAGACCAAGGATGGCCCGACCATCTGGGAGGATCATTTCTACCCGGAGGTGGTCGATCCCGTCACCGGCGCGGTGCTGCCCGACGGCGAATTCGGCGAGCTGGTCTTTACGTCGCTGTCCAAGGAAGCCCTGCCGATCGTCCGTTACCGGACCCGCGATCTCACGCGGCTGCTGCCTGGCAGCGCTCGCGGCGCGTTCCGCCGCATGGAGAAGGTGACCGGCCGCTCCGACGACATGATGATCATCCGCGGCGTCAACGTGTTCCCCTCGCAGATCGAGGAGCTGATCCTCAAGCACGCGGAACTAGCGCCGCACTACCAGTGCGTGCTGACCAAGGATGGCCATCTCGACGTGCTGACCGTGCGCGTGGAATGCGCGCATGGCGTCGACCCGGCGGCCACGCAGCAGGCCAGCGCGCAACTGACCTACGACATCAAAGCCTTTATCGGCGTCACCGTTGGCATCGAGATCCTGCCTACCGGCGGCGTGGAGCGCTCGGTGGGCAAGGCGCGGCGCATCGTCGACCAGCGCCCGCGCTGAAGATAGAGAGGTAAGTGCAAGAAAGTGCAGGAGCCGGCCAGGATTGGCCGGCTCTCTTGCTTTCATGCCTTAGCTGCGCGGCATCAGCACCCACATCCGCCCGCCCTGCTTCATCCGCCCGGCGGTTTCGCCGGCAGCGTCGCCAGCCCCCCAGAAGAAGTCAGCGCGCACCCCGCCCTTGATGGCGGAGCCCGTATCCTGCGCGAACATCAGGCGCTGGATGGGCTCGGACGACAGCGGCCGCGTGGTGGAGAGGAAAACCGGCACGCCCAGCGGGATGGTGGCGGGATCGACCGCGATGGAGCGCTCGGCAGTCAGCGGCACGCCCAGCGCCCCGACCGGGCCATCGTTATTAGGCGGCAGTTCGCGGAAGAACACGAAGCGCGGGTTCACGTTGAGCATTTCATCAACGCGCCCCGGGTTGGCCCGCGCCCAGGCCTTGATGCCCTGCATGGTGGCCTGCGCCGGCGTGATCTCGCCGCGGTCGAGCAGCCACTTGCCGAAGGAGCGGAACGGCTGGTCGTTGGTGCCGCCGAAACCTACCCGCATGACGCTGCCGTCCTGCAGGCGGATCCGGCCGGAGCCCTGGATCTGCAGGAACGCGGCTTCCACCGGATCATCCACCCAGACCAGCTCCTGGCCGCGCAGGGCCGGGTTCTGCAGCAGCTCACCACGCGCCGGCAGCGGCCGGTTGCCCCACTGGGCCGGCTTGCGGTACAGCGGCACCTGGTACTGGCCCTGGCGCTGGCGCGCGCCGTGCAGGATCGGCTCGTAGTAGCCGGTGATCAGCCCGTTGTCGGTGCCGTCGCCGTTGATGACGCGAAAGGGCTGGAAGTTGGACTCGAAGTACGAGCGCATGGCGTCCAGGTCGCCGGCGTCGACCATCAGGCCGAGCGCGCAGACGCGGTTCCACTCGGCGCGCTTCTTCAGGGCCTGGCAGCTGGCCTGCAGCGCCGGCCAGGCGGCGCGCACGTCGTCCTGGCTCCAGCCGCCGATCTCGGCCCAGTTGGCGGCTTGCAGCACGCCCTTCTGGGTGGAACCGGTCGGTGGCGTCACGGGACGGGTGCCCGGGCCCTCGATGCGCGGCGGCGGGCCGCTCATGCAGCCGGCCAGCAGCGTGGCCGCAGCGGCAAGCCCGAGCCAGCCAAGGCGGCGCCCGGCGCCTGGCGAGCCGCGCAGCGGGGCCCGGGAAGAGAAAACAGGAAAGCGGAAAAAGGAATGCAGGTGTGCCATCTTGATTGGGTGAAAACTCAGCGTATCGCGGCCGGACGCATCTGCCGATGGCCTACAATGCCCACCGTCGCCTCCACGTAGCCCTGTCATGAGCAAGTTCTTTGAAGCCCATCCCATGCTGCTGTTCGCCCTCGAGGCCGGACTGGCGCTCTTCCTGCTGATCTTCATCGTGGTCTGGACCATGGGCACGGCCAAGAAGAACCCGCGCCCCAGCCGCGCGCCGGACGATCATCCGTCGCGTGCGGGACATGCGGAACAGGGCTCGGCGCGTACCCGACAGGATCAGGACAGCGCACCGGGCCAATAGGTTCCGCCGGCTTCTCTCAGTGCAACATGCGCGGCAGGACCAGCGCAAACTCGGGAATCGGCACCTCGAAGCGATGGCCATCCTCGGCCACGCAGAAATACTCCCCCTTCATCGAACCCACCGGGGTCGAGATGGTGGCCCAGCTGGTGTACTCGAAATGCTCGCCGGGCTTGAGCAGGGGCTGGTGCCCGACCACGCCAAGGCCAGCCACTTCCTGGGTGCCGTTGTCGCTATCGGTGATGACCCAGTGGCGGGAGATCAGCTGCGCAGCCACCTCGCCGGTATTGTGGATCGTGATGGTGTAGGCGAAGGCATGGCGCCCGCGCTCAGGGTCGGACTGGTCGGCCAGGTACTGTGTACGTACGGCCACGGAAAACGCGTATTCGCTCATAGTCGACACATAAGGGGCGGGATCAGGGTAGCCGCATTGTGCGGCAAGGCTCGGGGGGCGGCAAGCTAAGCCGCCGCAAGCTGCCTGCCCGATGGCAGCGGCGCCCCGCGCGGGGAGGGTAAAATACCGGCTTCCCCTTGAAGCACTCCCCCCTTTCGAGCCCCGCCATGAGCACGCCCACCTACCGCATCGCCCCGTCCATCCTGTCCGCCGACTTTGCCCGCCTGGGCGAGGAAGTGCGGCGCGTGACCGCGGACGGCGCCGACTGGATCCATTTCGACGTGATGGACAACCATTACGTGCCGAACCTGACCGTGGGCCCGCTGGTGTGCGAGGCAATCCGCCCCCACGTGACCGCCCCGATCGACGTGCACCTGATGGTGCGCCCGGTAGACCGCATCATCCCGGACTTTGCCAAGGCTGGCGCCAATATCATCACCTTCCACCCGGAAGCGAGCGAGCATATCGACCGCTCGCTGGCGCTCATCCGCGAACACGGCTGCCAGGCCGGCCTGGTATTCAACCCGGCCACGCCGCTGCACCACCTGGACCACGTGATGGACCGGATCGACGTGATCCTGCTGATGTCGGTCAACCCCGGCTTCGGCGGCCAGTCGTTCATCCCCGAGACGCTCAACAAGCTGCGCGCTGCCCGCAAGCGCATCGACGCGTACGCCGAGCGCACCGGACGCCGCATCCTGCTGGAAGTGGACGGCGGCGTGAAGATCGATAACATCGCCGAAATCGCCGCAGCCGGGGCCGACACCTTTGTCGCCGGTTCCGCCGTGTTCAGCAAGCCGGACGCGGACGGCGGCTACAAGGGCGTGCTGTCTTCCATGCGCAGCGAGCTGGCCAAGGTCGGCCAATGAGCGTAACCCAGCTTAAGCGCACCGACTGGCGCGGCATCCGCGGCGTCATCGTGGACCTGGATGGCACCATGGTGGACACCGCCGGCGACTTCCATGCGGCGGTCAACGCCATGCTCAAGGCGCTGGTCCACCTGCACCGGCAGCTTGGCAACGCCGCGCCGATGAGCAAGGAGGAGATCGTCAGCTTTGTCGGCAAGGGCTCGGAAAACCTGATCCGGCGGGTGCTGGATGCGCGCTTCTCCCCCGCCCACGCCAATGGCATGTTTGCCGATGCGCTGGCCCTGTACGACCGCGAATACCTGCGCATCAACGGCCAGTTCTCGCAGGTCTACGCTGGTGTCGCCGAGGGGCTGGCGGCGCTGAAGGCAGCCGGCATACGGCTGGCCTGTGTGACCAACAAGCCATACAACTTCACCGAACCCCTGCTGGCCAAGACCGGCCTTGGCCGGTTCTTCGAGCTGGTCTACGGCGGCGACGCCTTCGCCCTGCGCAAGCCGGATCCCCTGCCGCTGCTCAAGGTGGCCGAGGCGTTCCGGCTGGAGCCGGCTGAAATGGCCGCGATCGGCGACTCGGAAAACGATGCGCAAGCGGCCCGTGCGGCCGGCATGGGAGTGCTGCTTGTGCCCTATGGCTACAACCACGGCAATCCTGTACAAGGCGTCGACGCCGATGGTATAGTCGATTCCATTGTTCGCGTTGCCGAGCTGTTTGCGGCACACCGGGCATGACCCTGGCGGCCACGGCCGCCAAACAAGCAAAAGAAGTACAAGCAGAAGTACAAGCACCACCAAACATCCAAACCATAAATCGCTGAACACGATTTCATGTTTCTGAACCGCAAACGCATCTCTTCTGGCAGTGATCGGCAGGCCTGGCCCTGGCGTCGCTGGCGCGCCTCCCAACAGGCGTAAAGTGCGTTCGCGAGTCTCCTGACCGCCCCCTTCCCGCATCCCCGCGATGCATCCGTACCAGGATGGGGCCGGCCAGACCGGCAGGTTGCCGGACCTTCACTGATTTTCCAGCCGCCCGACATCCCAGCCCTTGCGCCGGTGTCATCCGAACGCGCTGCACGCCCACCCCGGCCGTGCGTGGACACTCGTCCGCGCCATGGTCTCTCCGGGGCGGGTCTGACGACCTTCCAGCCCCAAGTTGCCGACATCGCGACGTGCGCCATACTGAAACGACTGGCGCCGCTGCACACGAGGATCGACATGACCGAACTGGAATTCAAATCGCTGGCCGAGCAGGGCTACAACCGTATCCCCCTGATCACCGAAGCCTTCGCCGACCTGGAAACGCCGCTGTCGCTGTACCTGAAGCTGGCGCAATCGCAAACGCGCGGGGTCAACACCTTCTTGCTGGAATCCGTTGTGGGTGGCGAGCGCTTCGGCCGCTACTCCTTCATTGGCCTGCATGCCCGCACCCTGCTGCGCGCCTGCGGCATGCGCACGGAGGTGGTCACCGATGGCCGCGTGGTGGAAACCCATGAAGGCAACCCGCTCGACTTCATCGCCGACTTCGAAAAGCGCTTCAAGGTGGCGCTGCGCCCCGGCCTGCCGCGCTTCTGCGGCGGCCTGGCCGGCTACTTCGGCTACGACGCGGTGCGTTATATCGAGAAAAAGCTCGCCAACACGCAAAAGCCGGACGACCTGAACCTGCCCGACATCCAGCTGCTGCTGTGCGAAGAGCTGGCGGTGATCGACAACCTGTCCGGCAAACTCTACCTGATCGTCTACGCCGACCCGACCACCCCGGAAGCCTACGCCCGCGCCCGCCAGCGCCTGCGCGAGCTGCGCATGAAGCTGCGCCAGCCGGTGGATGTGCCCATCACCAGCCCCTCGGTGCAGACCGACGTCTACCGCGAGTTCGACAAGGCCGACTACCTTGCGGCCGTGCATAAGGCCAAGGAATACATCATGGCCGGCGACATGATGCAGGTGCAGATCGGCCAGCGCCTGGTCAAGCCGTACCGCGACTCGCCGCTGACGCTGTACCGCGCGCTGCGCTCGCTGAACCCGTCGCCGTACATGTACTTCTACAACTTCGGCGACTTCCAGATCGTGGGCGCCTCGCCCGAGATCCTGGTGCGCCAGGAAACCCGCCGCGTCGGCAGCAACGGCGACCAGCGCGAGGATCACATCGTCACCATCCGCCCGCTGGCCGGCACCCGCCCGCGCGGCAACACACCGGAGAAGGACGCGCAGCTGGCCACCGAACTGCTCAACGACCCCAAGGAAATCGCCGAGCACGTGATGCTGATCGACCTGGCGCGCAATGACATCGGACGCATTGCCGAGATCGGCTCGGTCAAGGTCACCGACCAGATGGTGATCGAGAAATACTCCCACGTGCAGCACATTGTCAGCTCCGTGGAAGGCACGCTCAAGCCCGGCATGAGCAACCTGGACGTGCTGCGCGCCACCTTCCCGGCCGGCACGCTGTCGGGCGCGCCCAAGGTGCATGCGATGGAGATTATCGACGAGCTGGAGCCGCGCAAGCGTGGCATCTACGGCGGCGCGGTGGGCTACCTGTCCTTCGGCGGCGAGATGGACCTGGCCATTGCGATCCGCACCGGCATCGTCAAGGACGGCAATCTCTATGTGCAGGCCGCTGCCGGCATCGTTGCCGACTCGGACCCCGAAGCCGAATGGAGGGAAACCGAAGCCAAGGCGCGCGCCGTGATCCGCGCCGCCGAGCAGGTCCAGGACGGCCTGGACTCGGATATCTAAGGTAAAGGGAACAGGGGAACCGCCATGCTGCTGATGATCGACAACTACGATTCGTTTACCTACAACATCGTCCAATACTTCGGCGAACTCGGCGCCGACGTGCGCACCTATCGCAACGACGAAATCACGCTGGAAGAGATCGAGGCGCTCAAGCCCGACCATATCTGCGTCTCGCCCGGCCCGTGCAGTCCCAAGGAAGCCGGCATCTCGGTGGCGGTGCTGCAGCACTTTGCCGGCCGCATCCCGATGCTGGGCGTGTGCCTGGGCCACCAGGCCATCGGCGAAGCCTTCGGCGGCAAGGTGATCCGCGCCAAGCAGGTCATGCACGGCAAGGTCAGCCGCATCGAGACCACGCAGGAAGGCGTGTTCGCCGGCCTGCCCAAGCACTTCGACGTGACGCGCTATCATTCCCTGGCGATCGAGCGCGAAACCTTGCCGGATTGCCTGGAAGTGACGGCCTGGACACCGGATGGCGAGATCATGGGCGTGCGCCACAAGACGCTCGCCATTGAAGGGGTGCAGTTCCACCCCGAGTCCATCCTGTCCGAGCATGGCCATGCGCTGCTGGCCAACTTCATCAAGGCGCCCCGATGAGACTGCTCGATACGCCCTACGCGCCCGCGCCAGGCGCTGCCCAAACCAACGCCAAGACCGAGACCGAGACCGCCATGTCCATCACGCCCCAGGAAGCCCTCACCCGCTGCATCGAACATCGCGAGATCTTCCATGACGAGATGCTGCACCTGATGCGGCAGATCATGCAGGGCCAGATGTCGCCGGTGATGGCCGCGGCCATCCTGACCGGGCTGCGCGTCAAGAAAGAAACCATCGGCGAGATCTCGGCGGCGGCGCAGGTGATGCGCGAGTTCGCCAACAAGGTGCCCGTCAAGGATCGCGAGAACTTCGTCGATATCGTCGGCACCGGCGGTGACGGCTCGCATACGTTCAATATTTCCACCGCGTCGATGTTCGTGGCCTCCGCTGCCGGCGCGCGCATCGCCAAGCACGGCAACCGCGGCGTGAGCTCCAAGTCGGGCAGCGCCGACGTGCTGGAAGCGCTGGGCGTGAACATCATGCTCACGCCGGAACAGGTTGGCCACTGCATCGAGCAGACCGGCATCGGCTTCATGTTCGCGCCCACGCACCACCCGGCCATGAAGAACGTGGCACCGATCCGCAAGGAAATGGGCGTGCGCACCATCTTCAATATCCTGGGCCCGCTGACCAACCCGGCCGATGCGCCCAATATCCTGATGGGCGTGTTCCACCCCGACCTGGTTGGCATCCAGGTACGCGTGATGCAGCGCCTGGGCGCGCGCCACGCGCTGGTCGTCTACGGCAAGGACGGCATGGACGAAGTCTCGCTGGGCGCTGCCACGCTGGTGGGTGAACTCAAGGACGGCGAAGTGCGCGAGTACGAAGTCCATCCCGAGGACTTTGGCCTGCAGATGATCTCCAACCGCGGCCTGAAGGTGGCCGATGCCACCGAGTCCAAGGAAATGCTGCTGGAAGCGCTCACCGATGTGCCCGGCACCCCGCGCGAGATCGTCACGCTCAACGCCGGCACCGCGCTGTACGCGGCCAATGTGGCCACCTCGATCGAGGACGGCATCCAGCGCGCGCGCGAGGCCATCGCCAGCGGCGCGGCACGCGAGAAGCTCGACCAGTTCGTGCGCGCCACGCAGCAGTTCAAGTAAGCCGGCCTGGTCCGTCTAGCAAATTAAGCCGAGCGAGAGAATCCCCGCATGTCCGATATCCTGCAGAAAATCCTGGCCGTAAAGGCCGACGAAGTGAACGCGGCGCGCAAGAAGCGCGACCTGCCCAGCTTGCGCGCCGAGGCCGAGAGCCTGCGCGCCGAGCCGGGCCTGGCGCCACGCGGCTTCGCGCGCGCGCTGCGCGAGAAGATCGCCGCCGGCAACGCCGGGGTGATCGCCGAGGTGAAGAAGGCCTCGCCCTCCAAGGGCGTGCTGCGCGCGAATTTCGTGCCGGAGGCCATCGCCGAGAGCTACGCCACGCACGGCGCGGCCTGCCTGTCCGTCCTGACCGACGTGAACTTCTTCCAGGGCCACGCCGACTTCCTCAAGCGCGCCCGCGGCGCCTGCCCGCTGCCCGCGCTGCGCAAGGACTTCATGATCGATCTGTACCAGGTCTATGAAGCCCGCTGCTGGGGCGCCGACGCCATCTTGCTGATCGTGTCCGCGCTGGACCCGGGCCTGATGGCCGAGCTGGAAGCCTGCGCGCATGAGCTCGGCATGGACGTGCTGGTGGAAGTGCACGGCAGCGAGGAGCTCGACACCGCGCTGCGCCTGAAAACGCCGCTGCTGGGGGTGAACAACCGCAACCTGCGCACATTCGAGGTCTCGCTCGACAACACGCTGGACCTGCTGCCGCGCATCCCGGACGACCGCCTGGTGGTGACTGAATCCGGCATCATCGGCCCGGACGACGTACACCGCATGCGCGACGCCAATGTGCACGCCTTCCTGGTGGGCGAGGCCTTCATGCGCGCGCCCGACCCGGGTGTCGAGCTGGCACGCCTGTTCGCCTGAGCGGGAGCACGAAAAAATGGCCCAGGAAATCGAACTCAAGCTGGCGGTGCCCGACGGTGCCATGCCGGCGCTAGCGGCCTGGCTGGATGCACAAGGGCAGGCGTGCGGCGAGCACACGCTGCTCAACGTCTACCTCGACACCCCGGCCCGCGACCTGGCCGGCGCCCGTGCCGCCCTGCGGCTGCGCCGCCGTGGCGAGCAATGGCTGCAGACGTTGAAGACCGCGGGCAAGAGCGAAGCCGGGCTGGCCGCCCGCCACGAGTGGGAAACCAAGGTGGCGGCCGAAGCCATCGAGCTCGACGCCTTCCCGCCCGAGGCCCGTGCCCTGCTGGCGCCGCTGGCCGCAACCCTGGCGCCGGTATTCCGCACCGATTTCGCGCGGCGCACCTGGCTGGTCGAACAGGATGGCGTCAGCATCGAGGCCGCGCTCGACGTCGGGACGATTTCAGTACCGGCCACCGCAGCGCAAGAGACGATTCAGGAACTCGAGCTCGAATGGCTGCCCGGCGACGCCGGACAAGCTCCCACGCAGGAACGGGCCGAGGCCGCGCTGCGCGCGCTGGCGCTGCGCCTGCAGCACGTCGCGCCCCTCAAGCCGTCCGACCAGAGCAAAGCCGCGCGCGGCTACCGGCTCGCCGGCGGTGCCGGCCGAGCCTGAGTTGGCGCGCCCGCCGGCCTCTCCCCTACTTAAAGAACCAGGTATCCCTCCAGCATGAGCAAGCACAACAGCGCACAGGCCGACCTGTTCGCAGCCCCGGTCGTTGCCGCAGCCGAAACCGCGCCCGCGCCCGCCGCCAGCCTGTCGGAGCAAGCCGCGGCGCTGCCAGCGGCCTGGCGCGCATTGCTGGCCCCCTGCATGAGCGCAGCCGGCTGGCAGGAACTGGCCACCTTCGTCGACGGCGAACGCGCCAGCGGCAAGCCGGTCTTTCCGCATGACGTGTTCCACGCCTTGCACCTGACGCCGCCCGAGACCGTCAAAGTGGTGATCCTTGGCCAGGACCCGTATCACGGCACCGGGGTGGTCAACGGCAGCGAGATTCCGCAGGCGCATGGCCTGGCCTTCTCGGTGCCGGATGGCGTGCGCGTGCCCCCCAGCCTGCGCAACATCTTCAAGGAAATCGCCGCGGAATATGGCGACGGCGGGGCAACAGCCCCGGCCTCCGGCAACCTGGAGGGCTGGGCACGCCAAGGCGTGCTGCTGCTCAACACCGTGCTGACGGTGGAGCAGGGCCAAGCCGCCAGCCACGCCAAGCGCGGCTGGGAAGCGGTGACCGATTGCCTGATCCAGGCCTTGTCCGCCGCGCGCCCGCACCTGGTCTTCCTGCTGTGGGGCAGCCACGCGCAGGCCAAGAAACCCTTGCTGGCCGGCACGCATTGCGTGCTGGAAGCGCCGCATCCGTCACCACTGTCGGCACACCGGGGCTTCCTCGGCTGCGGGCACTTCCGGCTGGCCAACGACTGGCTGCAAGAGCACGGTGCCGCGCCGGTGGACTGGCGCGCCACCTGAGCCGCCGCGCAGCCTGTTCACGCTGCCGGGCGCGCCTGCCTGCCTTCAGGCCGTCGGCAGGCAGTCGAAATCCTCGAACTCACCCGCGCCGGGCAGCGCCACCAGGGCGTTGACCTGCGCGTCCGGCGGCCCGCGCCGCATCCAGTTGCAAAGGGCCTCCAGCCGATCCGGCGGCCCATAGGCCATCACCTCGACCGAACCATCGCGCCGGTTGCGCACCCAGCCGTTGATGCCCAGCGCCCCGGCCTGCCCCGCGCACGCCACGCGGTAGCCCACGCCCTGCACCCGCCCCTTGACCACGATGTGCCACGTTTCCATCTGGCTTCCCCTTGCCGCGCGCGAGCGCTGAAACAACCGTTGAAACGGTTACGACACGCATAACAGGTAAACTAGACCGCCCTGCCAAGCGTTACCAGTAGGGGCAGGCCAACGCAGGTAACGTCCGCAGCACAACGACGCGCAAGTCGCGCTCCGTCGACAACCCGAAAGCCCTGTTAGCAACCCGACGTAACCCGAAGTAACCCGAGCCAGCGCAGCGCAAGGCGCCCACGCCCTGGCCGGCCACCGCCGATCCGATTCATCCAGGCCCCCGGACCGCCCGGCCCCGTCCGGCAACCGCGGCCAACGTTTCCACTGCCAAGATAATGCAGCAAGCCGAACACGACCAGGCCAGCTCGGTCACTTCCCGTGGCTACGCCAGCCAGCTGCTGACCGCGCCGCCGAACCGCTTCGACCTGGCGCTGCTGCCCATCATCCTGGCGGTGATCGTGCTGGTGGCCTTTGCCGCCCGCCAGATGAACGTGCCCTACCAGCCCGGCGAGCCGCTGGACGTGCACTTGGACATCGCCTACCTGCCCTACTATCTCATGCGCACCAGCATCCGCATGATGATTGCGCTGGGCGCCTCGCTGCTGTTCTCCTTCGCCTTCGCGGCGCTCGCCTCCAAGAACCGCACTGCCGAAAAAGTGATGGTGCCGGCGCTTGATATCCTGCAGTCGATCCCGGTGCTGGGCTTCCTGTCGATTACGGTGACAGGCTTCATCGCCCTGTTCCCCGGCAGCCTGGTCGGGGTGGAATGCGCCGCCATCTTCGCCATCTTCACCTCGCAGGCCTGGAACATGGCGTTCAGCCTGTACCAGTCGATCCGCACCATCCCGACCGACCTGGTGGAAGCGGCAGCCATGTTCCGGCTCTCGCCGTGGCAGAAGTTCTGGCGCCTCGAAGTGCCTTTCGCCATGCCGGGCCTGCTGTGGAACATGATGATGTCGATGTCCGGCGGCTGGTTTTTCGTGGTCGCGTCCGAGGCCATCGCGGTGTCTGGCAACGACATCCGGCTGCCGGGCATCGGCTCCTATATCTCGCTGGCGATCCAGCAGCAGAACCTGGCGGCGATCGGCTGGGCCATCCTGGCCATGCTGATCGGCATCGTGCTTTATGACCAGCTGCTGTTCCGGCCGCTGATTGCCTGGGCCGACCGCTTCCGTTTCGAGATCATGGCGCAGGAAACCGAGCCGCAATCGTGGCTGCTCAACCTGCTGCGCCGCTCGGAATGGGTACGCGTGCTGCTGGGCCGCACGGCAGCGCTGGCCGAGCGCACGCTGGCCTGGGGATCCGGGAGCAAGGCGGTAGCGCCGAAGGCCAACGATGGCCGGCGCGCAATGTGGATCGAACGCGCCGGCAACGTCATCATCATCGTGATTGCCATGCTGGCCCTGTATCGCGTGATGCACTTCGTGCGCACCGAGGTGGGCTGGGCGGAGGTGGGCCATGTGCTGTGGCTGGGCACGCTGACCATGGTGCGGGTGATCGTGCTGATCGCGCTGGCCGCGGTGATCTGGGTACCCATCGGCATCCGCATCGGCCTGAACCCCAAGGTGGCGCGCATCGCCCAACCGGTGGCGCAGTTCCTGGCCGCCTTCCCGGCCAACCTGATGTTCCCGCTGGTGGTGATGCTGATCGTGCGCTTCGGGCTGAACCCGGAGATCTGGCTCAGCCCACTGATGATTTTTGGCACGCAGTGGTACATCCTGTTCAATGTGATTGCCGGCGCTTCCGGCATCCCCACCGAACTCAAGCTGGCCGCGCGCAATTTTGGCCTGCGCGGCTGGCTGCTGTGGAAACGCTTCCTGGTCCCTGCGGTGTTTCCCAGCCTGCTGACCGGCCTGGTGACCGCGGCCGGCGGCTCGTGGAATGCGAGTATCGTGTCCGAATACGTCACCTGGGGCGACCGCACGCTGGTTGCCACCGGCCTTGGCAGCTATATCGCGGAGATGACCTCGAAGGGCGACTTCCCCCGCATCGCGCTGGGCATCGGCGTGATGGCGGTGTTCGTGGTGGGCTTCAACCGCCTGCTGTGGAACCGCCTCTACCTGCTTGCGCAAGAACGCACGCGTCTTTGAGCCGCCCATACGCCGCCAAGAAGCCGCCCATTTGAAGCCCTGAATCTGAACGGAATTCCATCATGGCAAGCCCCACCGCAGACGCAGCCGAATCCGTAGTCGAACTACGCGGCGTCTCGAAAATCTTCCGCACCGCGGACCGCTCCGACCGCGCCGTGCTCGAGGGCGTGGACCTGACCCTCAAGCGCGGCGAGATCGTCGCCATGCTGGGCAAGTCCGGCTCGGGCAAGTCCACCCTGCTGCGTATCATGGCCGGGCTGGTCGGCGCCGATCGCGGCGAGGTGCGTTTTCGCGGGCAGGCGCTGCACGGCACCGCCGAAGGCATCGCCATGGTGTTCCAGTCGTTCGCGCTGTTTCCCTGGCTCACCGTGCAGCAAAACGTGGAGCTCGGGCTGGAAGCCCAGGGCGTGCACAAGGAAGAACGCTCGCGCCGGGCCGAGGCGGCGATCGACATGATCGGGCTGTCGGGCTTCAACAGCGCGCTGCCGCGCGAGCTCTCCGGCGGCATGCGCCAGCGCGTGGGCATTGCCCGCGCGCTGGTGACCGAGCCCGACCTGCTGCTGATGGACGAGGCCTTCTCCGCGCTCGACGTGCTGACCGGCGAGACCCTGCGCGACGAAATGCTCGACCTGTGGGAAGACGGCCGCACCAATATCAAGTGCATCCTGATCGTCTCGCACAATATCGAGGAGGCGGTGATGATGGCCGACCGCATCGTGATCCTGTCAAGCGATCCCGGCCGCATCCGCGCCGAGGTGAAGATCCCGTTCCCGCGCCCGCGCAACCGCGACTCTTCCCAGGTGCGCGGGCTGATCGACGAGGTCTACACGCTGATGACGTCGCCCGCCGCGATGGGCCCGCGCGTCACCGCGCTGGCGGCCGCGAGCGATATCGGCTACCGCCTGCCGGATGCCGACATCAGCCAGATGGAAGCCATTCTCGACCTGCTGTGCGAAGCGCCCTTTTTCGGCCGGGCCGACCTGCCGCACCTGGCCGAGGAGGCCGGACTCACCGACGATGACCTGCTCCCGGCCTGCGAAGCGCTGCACCTGCTGCAGCTGGCCACCATCGAGCGCGGCGACATCAGCGCCACCGGCCTGGGCCGCGCGTACTACGAGACGGAACCGCCCGAGCGCAAGGTGCTGTTCGGCAAGCAGTTGCTGCAGCACGTGGCATTGGCCGCGCATATCCGCCGCGAGCTTGAGCAGTCGGAGGACGGAGAGATCCGCGAGGAACATGTGCTGCGCGAGCTCGAAGCCTTCCTCAAGCCGGACGAAGCCGAGCGCGTGCTGACCCTTGCGATCGAATGGGGCCGCTATGGCGAGGTGTACGAATACAGCTACAACAGCGGCATGCTGACGCTGCCCCGCGAGGAGCAGCCGGCGCCAGGCGCTGGCACGCAGTCCTGATTGGCGCGGCCCGGCATTCTGGTTTCCTAGGTTCCTAGCGCTCGCGCATGGCCCGGCCGATCGCGCCGGTACGCAGGGCGATCTTGGCGGTGTCCTCGCGCAGCGCGCGCAGGCGGCGCTCCAGGATGGCATTGGCGGTGCGCCCGGTGGAGCTCGCCGTGCTGGCGGTGCCGCCGGCTTCGCTGGCAGCCCGGGTCAGCTCGCCCGAGGCCGCGGCCTGCACCAGCACGTCGGCGCGGCGGCGGTCGGCCGAATCGGCCAGGCGAGCGCGACGCTCGCTGGCGTCTTCGGCCGCGGGCGGCGCGATAAGCGCTTCCGTGGCGATCGCGGCATCGGCGGCGCGCACGGCCTGAGCATTGGACGCAGCGGACGCAGCAGACACCATGGACGCCGTGGACGCCGCGGACGCAACGGCAACATCGGCCAGCTCGGCGACACCAGCGGCGGCCGCCCCCTTGGCATCCACGCTAGCGTTCGCCAGGTCCGCTGTCTCCGTGGCTTTCACCGGCGCTTCCGCCTGCGCCCGCCCCTTCGCCGGATCCTTCACCGCGCGAATGAAACCCGCGCCCCGTCCACCGGCACGGTCGTCCTCGGCCAGCCGTTCGCTCGCCAGCTGCAAGCTGTTGGCCGCGGCATCGGTGGCCTGGCGGATGGCGGCTTCGGCGGCCGGCAGGTCCAGCTCGCCATAGTGCTCGCGCACCTGGATGCGCGCCGCGGCCACGTGCGCGGCCACCAGGTAGTTCTGCACGATAAAGCGGTTCAGGTTGTCCACCGCACGATGCCGGCTCTTGGGCTCGTCGAGCATGCGCTGGAACGCCCCGATCAGCGCCGACAGGCTGTCCATGAACTGCTTGCGCTGCACCCGGTAGGCGAAATCGTCCTTGGCCACGCGCAGCAGAAGGTCGCGCGTGGCGGCGATGTAGCGGCGGTTGGCCTGCAGCACGTTCTCTACCAGCGCGGGCAGCGCGCGGTATTCCCAGCTGGGCAGCACGAAGCTGAACACCGAGGCGATCAGCCCGCCGATCACCGTATCGATCAGCCGCTCGCCGGCGACAGTGGGGCTACCTGGCATCAGCAGGTTGATCTGGATCAGCACCTGCACGCAGGCGGCGACAGCGGTATATCGGTACTTGATGGTGGAGAACGCCGTGCTGGCCACCAGCGCCAGGAACAGCACGCCAAGCAGGATCAGCGGCTGGTGCACGACCTTGAGCACGCCTACCGCGATCACGCAGCCGATCAGCGTGCCGATCAGGCGATCGTTGTAGCGCTGCTTGGTCATGCTGAAGTTGGGCTTCAGGATGACGATGATGGTCAGCAGGATCCAGTAACTGTGCGAGACATAAGGCAGATGATCGGCGATCCACAGCCCGGCCCCCACCGCCATGGTGATGCGCAGCGCATAGCGGAACGCCGGCGACTTCCAGTTCAGGTTGTCGCGCAGCACCTTGAGCTCGTAGCGCTGGCGCGTCAGGAATGGCGTCATGTCGGGCCCGGGCAGCACCTTGCTGGGCTCCACCGGCGTACGCGACGCCTCGTGCAGCTGTTCCACCAGCACGATGGCGCCCTTGATCATGTCGAGCGTCTCCGCGACCGCCGTCATTGCCGCCGGGTTGATGTGGTGATGGCGCAGCTGCGCGATCTCGTGCTCGACGGCGCGCAGTTCCTGCCGGTACTCAACGGAAGCGTAGGAGGGCCGGCCGCGCGTGATGTCGTAGGCGATCCCCTCCACGTCCTCGCACATCAGCTGCACCAGCCGGCGCAAGTGATCCAGCACCGGCGTGCCGGCAAAGGTCTGGCGCAGCAGCGGGTAATCGGTATTGGTGGAGAGAATGTACTCATACAGGTCCAGCATGCGCATGTGAACCTGCACCAGCAGCCCGTCGTGCGGAGTGCGGTTGCCGCGCAGCACCAGGTCCCGCGCGGCCTGCTGGCGCTCGGCCACCACGATCTGCTGGCGCACCAGCTGGTTGAACTGCGCCTCGTAGTCGTAGCCGGCGTCGTAGAAGCCCGCCTTGATCTCGAGGTAGCCCGCCATCTCATACAACGCCTCGGCCAGCACCTGCTGCTTGGTGCGCCGCTGCGTGGCCCAGCTCACCACCATCGCGTAGGCCATGTACGCCACCGCGCCGATGCCGAACAGCAAGGAATGCTCGAGCGCGCGCCGCACCACGAAATCCTCGTTGATGGTGAGCGTCATGACGAACAAGGCCGAGAACTGCAATGGCAAGGTCTTGTTGCCGTACACCGTCATCATGCCGGCCATGAAGGTCACCAGCACCAGCACCAGCGGCATCACGCGCGGGAACGGCGTGGCCATGGCCACCAGCAAGGTCACCGCCGTGCACAGCAGCACGCTGGCCAGCATCTCGTTGAACTTGTGGTTGAACGGGCTGGGCAGGTCCATCAGGCTGGTGCACAGCGCGCCCATCGAGACCACCATGGCGGTGGGCAGGTCCGCGAACTGCAGGGCGATCAGCGTGGCGCCGATCACCCCGGTCGCGGAACGCAGGCCGCGAGCCACGTAATGCGAATAAACGAAGGTGCGGGCGTCGTGCGCGTATTGCATGTGGCTGCGTAGGTCCTGTGTTCCCTGCTGGCCTGCTGGCCTGTTGGCCTACAGGCCCAGCCAGCGCGCGCGCATGGCCTGGCGGCCGCCTTCGGCCGTCACGGTGTACTGCGCGGCCGGCTCGCGCGCGAAGATCAGCGGCAGCATGTGCAGTTCATCGCGACGGAACACATGGCACTCGGCGCTATCGCCGGTACGGTAGCGCGCCAGCAATTTATCGAGCTGGCCCGGGGCCACGCGCAGGCCATCCACCGCGGCCAGCAGGTCTCCCGCCGAGATCCCGGCCGCCTGGGCCGCGCCGCCGTCGAGCACCTGGGTCACGCGCACCCAGCCATCCTCGTTCTTGGTCTTGATGCCGAGCGCGGCGTTGCGCTCCGGCTTGGCCGGCACCGCCTTGATGCCGAAGGGCTTGAGGAGCGCGGCGAGCTGCAGCTCGCCTGTGCCTTCGGTGAGCGAGCGCAGCAGCGCGCCCAGGCGCAGGCCGCTGACCTCGTCGAACAAGGCATGCACCTCGGCCTCGGTCACGCCACGCTGCTGCGCGCCCGGCGCATAGAAGCCGCTGCCATAGCGTTGCCACAGCGCGCGCATGATGTCGTCGAGCGAGCGGCGGTTGCGGGTCTTGGTGCGGATGGTGAGATCCAGCGCCAGCGCCACCAGCGAGCCCTTGGTGTAATAGCTGACGATGGCGTTGGGCGCGTTCTCGTCCTGGCGGTAGTACTTGGTCCAGGCATCGAAGGAGCTGTCGGCCACGCTCTGCTTGGTGCGGCCGTTGCCGCGCAGCACGCCGTTCCAGGTCTTGGCCAGCAGCTCCACGTACTGCTTCTCGGTGATGCGGCCGCTGCGCACCAGCATCAGGTCATCGTAATAGCTGGTGAAACCCTCGAACAGCCACAGCAGCGGCGTGTAGGTTTCCTCGCGCAGCCGGTACGGCACGAACGCCGCGGGCTTGATGCGCTTGACGTTCCAGGTATGGAAATACTCGTGGCTGCACAGCCCGAGGAAAGTGCGATAGCCCTCGGTGGCCTCCTCCTTGCCGCGCGCCGGCAGGTCGGCGCGCGCGCACATCAGCGCGGTGCTGGCGCGATGCTCCAGGCCGCCGTAGCCATCGGTCGTGACCATGGTCATGAACACGTAGCGGCGGTTGCTGTCGAGAAAGGGCGCGGCCTCGGTCTTGGGTTCGAACAGGCGGATCTGCGCTTCGCAGATCTGCTTCAGGTCGCGGCACACGCGCTCCAGATCGAGTTGCGGCACATTGCCCGTGAACACGACGTCGTGCTGGGCGCCACAGGCGCGGAAGCTGCCCATGGTGAAGTTGCCCATCTCGACGGGGTGATCGACCAGCTCGTCGTAGTCTGCCACCTGGTAGCGGCCGAAGCCGTAGCGCTTGGCACCACCGCGGCCTGGCGCCTCGCGCATGGCCGTGGCGACACGCCAGCCGGCATAGGCCTCGCCGTCGGGTGCATGGATGTCGACCGTGCAAGGCTGGCCTTCCTGCCCTTCGGCGCAGAGGAAGACCGAGCTGCCGTTGAAGAAGCCGTGCGTGGCGTCCAGGTGCGCGGCGCGCACGGACAGGTCCCAGGCGTAGACCTCATAGCTGAGCGTAAGCGGCCCGTCCACCGGTGCCGCCTGCCAGCTCTGCTTGTCAAGCTTGGCCAGTGCCACCGGCTTGCCGCCGGCATCCGCGCGAATGCGCACGATATTGCGTGCGAAGTCGCGGATCATGTAGCTGCCGGGAATCCACGCCGGCAGGTAGAACAGCTGGCCGGCGGGATGGGGGGCGTCTACCGTGACGGTGACGGCGAACAGGTGCGCTTCCGGTTGAAGCGGGGCAATGGCGTAATGGATCGGCTTCATGAGCGTGATTGTAGCGCCATGCCCGGGCCCGACCCCGCGCCGGCTCAGGCGTTGACGTTCACCACCACGCGGCCGCGCATGCCGCCGTCGACGATCTTGCGCCCGGCCTCGATCGCCTCCGACAAGCCGATCTCGCGAGTGATGGCGCGCAGGCGATCCGGCACCAGGTCCTGCGACAGCCGCTGCCAGGCCTGTTCGCGCAGGGCCATCGGCGCCATCACGCTATCGATGCCATAAAGCGTAATGCCACGCAGGATGAAGGGCGCCACCGAGGCCGGGAAATCCAGCCCTTGCGCCAGCCCGCACGCCGTTACCGCGCCGCCGTAACGCACCTGCGCGCAGGCATTGACCAGTGTGTGCGAGCCCACCGAATCCACCACCGCGGCCCAGCGCTCCTTCTGCATTGGTTTGTTGGGCTTGCCTAGTTCCGTGCGGTCGATCACCTCGGCCGCGCCCAGCGCCTTGAGGAAATCCGCCTCGGCCGTCTTGCCGGTGGAGGCCACCACGCGATAGCCCAGCTTCGACAGGATGGCGATGGCCACCGAGCCCACGCCGCCCGAGGCCCCGGTCACCAGCACCTCGCCATCGGCCGGCTTGACGCCCGCGCGCTCCAGCGCCAGCACCGACAACATCGCCGTATAGCCGGCGGTGCCGATAGCCATGGCTTGCTGCGTGGTGAACGCGTCCGGCAGCGCCACCAGCCAGTCGCCCTTGAGGCGGGCGCGCTGCGCCAGGCAGCCCCAGTGCGTCTCGCCCACGCCATAGCCGTTGAGCACGACATTGTCCCCGGCCTTCCAGCGCGCATGGGTGGATTCCAGCACCGTGCCGGCACCGTCGATGCCAGCCACCATCGGCCACTTGCGCACCACCGGCGAGCGGCCGGTAATGGCCAGCCCGTCCTTGAAATTGATAGTGGAGTAGTCGACGGCCACCAGCACATCGCCCTCGGCGGGCAGGCTGGATTCTTCGAGCGCGGTAACTGCGGCGTGGGTGGCGCCGTCGGCCTGGGTCAGCAGCAATGCCTGGAACGTCATGGAGTCTCCTTTGGATCTGTGATCAAAGACGACCGGTCGGCTCCGGCACGCAGCACCGGGAAGGCCGCCGGCGCGATGTGCTTACTTCTTCAGGCTGGCGAGCTTGCGCTCGAGCGTGGCGGCGTCGGCAGCACCGGGAATGCGGGTGCCGTCCATGAAGAACACGGCCGGGGTGCCGGTGATGTTCAGGCTCTGGCCGAGCGCCAGGTTGTCTTCCACCGGCGTCTTGCAGCTGCCGTTGCCGGTCAGCGCCACGTGGCTGATCATCCAGTCGCGCCAGGCCTTGGTGCGGTCAGCCGCGCACCACACCTGCTTGGCCTTCACCGACGAATCCGGCGACAGCACCGGGTACAGGAAGGTGTAGACCGTGATGTTGTCCATCTGCTGGAACGTCTGCTCGATGCGCTTGCAGTAACCGCAGTTGGGGTCGGAGAACACCGCCACCTGGCGGCTGCCATCGCCCTTGCTCCACTTGATCGCGCGTGCCAGCGGCAGGTCCGACCACTTGATGCGGTTGATATCGGCCAGCCGCTCCTCGGTCAGGTTGGCGCCGGTCTTGGAGTCCACCATCTCGCCGTTGATGATGTAGCGGCCGGTAGCATCGGTGTAGACCACCTGCCCGCCGATATTGACCTCGAACAGGCCGGGCACGGGAGTCTTGGCCACGCTCTTCACTTCAGCGCGCCCGCCCAGCATCTTTTGCATCGATTCCTTGATGCGGTCGGTGCCGGGCTCGCCCGCCGCCATGGCGTGCAGCGCGAAGCCGGCAGCCGCGATGCCGCCGACGATGGTGGCGCACAGGGCGGGACGGCGGCGCAGGAATTGCAACATGATGACTCCAGTAATTCGGGTGATTCGGTTCGCGTGGGCGGGGGTTCAGCCTAGCGCGCGGCCGATAAGAAAACGCTTGAGCAGCGACTGGCCGCCCACGACCCGCATGCCGGTATTGCGCACCGTGCGCGCCACACCGCCAGGCAAGGAAAACAGCCGATGCAGGCCATCGGTAGCCGCCGTCAGCGACAACAGATCGGTGGCGCGCGCCCGCTCGTAGCGTCGCAGCAAGCGCAAGTCGCCTTCTGCGCGGAAAGACTCTTTGTCGGCCATTACGCGGCCAAGTTCCGCCACATCGCGCAAACCGAGGTTCATGCCCTGACCTGCCAAGGGGTGCACCACATGGGCGGCGTCGCCCACCAGCGCCACGTGCGGCTGCACAAACTGATCGGCGCGCTGCAGCACCAGGGGGAAGCCCCGGGCCGGCGTCACGCAGCGCAGCGCGCCAAACTGGCGCCCCACGGCGCCGCTGGCGGCCTGCATCACGGTGTCGGCCAGCGCCTCGGGCGACAGCGCCAGCAGATCGCTCGCGTGGGCATCGTCGGCCGACCACACCATCGACACGCGCCGGCCCGGCAATGGCAGCAACGCCAGGATCTCGCCGTTGGCCGGCTCCTCGTCAGCCATCAGCTTGGGCGGCGTGCCCAGGAACCACTGCCAGGCCGTGTCCTGGTGCGGCAACTCGCATTCAAAGTTGGCCACCACGCCAAGCTGGCGATAGTGCCGCTTGGTGACAGGAATATGGCATTGCTCGCGCACCCACGAGCGCGCGCCATCGGCGCCCACCACGCAAGCCGCGCGCACCTTGTCGCCGCCGGCCAGGCTCAGCGTCACGCCATCATGGTCGCGCGCGAACGCGGCGGCCGTATCGTCATGCCAGTGCACCTGGTGCTGGAAGCGCAGCGCGGTATCGAGCACGCGCTCCACATGGCCGGACTCGATGATCCACGCCAGTTGCGCAACGGTGGCCGCATAGGCCGAGAAATGGAGATCACCGGCGGCCGAGGCATCCGCCTGTGCGGCGCTTGCATCGCCGAAGACACGCATGTCGCACACCGGCTGCATCCGCGCAGGGTCCAGCGCCTCCCATACGCGCAACTGCTCCAGCAAGGCTTGCGAGCTCGCCGAGAAGGCGTAGATGCGGCTGTCCCACTGGCCAGGATCCGGCGTAGCAGCGGATGCAGGCAAGCGCGGCGCAACCAGCGCCACCTGCATGCCCTGCTGGGCCAGCAGCAACGCGCAAGCCTTGCCGACGATGCCGCCGCCAACCACGGCAACCTGGAAATGGGAGGGAGATGGACGAGTCATGCGTGGATTATAGCCACCCCGGCATGACGGCTTTGGTGCGCCCTCGCGCCCAGTTCAGCGCAACCTCCGGCGCGGTTACAATAGCCATCTTTCCGATGGCAATTCCAGCACAAAACCGGTGAGCATCGCCCCGCTTTGGCTGTCTTGTCTCGTGCTGAGCTTTCCCCCTCTGCGTCCTTCACCGCTGCGCTGCCAGAGCGCGCCGGACGCACCCAGGGTGAACCGCAACCCATTGATTTTTAAAGGTTTACCATGAGCCTCAAATGCGGCATCGTCGGCCTGCCCAACGTCGGCAAGTCCACGCTGTTCAACGCCCTGACCAAGGCCGGCATCGCCGCCGAGAACTATCCGTTCTGACGGTCAGCTCAATTTTTGCTTAACAATCAATGGGTTAGAGTACTTCCCAGCACTCTCTAAAGCAAAACGAATACAAAATCCAGGGTCTTCTATATCGCCTGTGTAGCGATAGCGCGATGATACCCCAAGGTTCACCTGGCATACAGGCTCTCTAGCCCATCGTTGTCCTTATTCAAAAGAGACAACTCGTCGGAAATATGGCTACCCTGAAATGCAGCGTACTTTTCAACCACATTAATAACAGTACGGTGACAAGCTGTAGCAACAACAAGCAATCCCTTGTCTGACGGCCCGAAGCCCATAATATGAGGCGCCTCATCATCAAAATAGTGATTTAGCGATTCCATATTCGCATGTGTGTCGTCGCTCATTCCCTGATAGTACAAATTGTGAAAGTCATCCATTTTCGCCAGAGAAGCCCACTCATGCGGCTCCGTCTTCTTTGGCTTCTCTTTTGAAAGTACATCGATTTCTGCTTCAATACCAGCGGCAACCCCAGATCTTGGATACGCTTGCTTGTATTTCTGAATGTTTCTCAGCTTCTGTAGGCGAGTGGAGTTCTCCTGAGAAACATATCGGTCGATGCCATCGCTTGCCAACTGAATTGCACAAAGCTTATAAGCCGTTTCGATCATGGCGCGGCATAATACTCTTGCCGGAGGAATGCACCCTTTCCTGAGCAGAATGATTGATGACTGGAAAAGCTCAAGTGATCTCGCGCCAAGCGCGTGCATAGTCATGGCTCTTACTGATGTGCGATCAAGCTCCGCCTCTCTGAGAAGGCGAACGAACAGCTTACTAAGTCGCTCCGAAACATCGAACACGTTACGATACGCCGCCAGCAACTCCCCCTCCCGCGCATCAACTTCGGGTGACAAGAAACCCAATTGTGAAATCATGATTCTCCTTAGAAGATAAGGTATGCAGATTTTCTAGTTGTGCCTGGGCAACACCGGCGGCATTTTTCGTGCCTGCAACGAAACCGGTCGTCAGTATGACGCAATATCCGTTTAGAGCTTCGGTCGCCAGAACTTCGGCAATTCCGAGAGCACAGGGAGGGCTTGCTTCAACTTCGATTGATCTCGGCGATCCATGTGATCGCTAACTGCTGAAAGTCCAAGCAAAGACAAACCATAAGGGGGAACCAAGGCAGTCAACAGGAGCGACGCGGGACTAGTGAACCATTGCTTCAGCAGCCGTGCACCTTGGGGACTTTTTTCCTTCACGTGATACTTTACCCAGTCAGGGACACGCTGCTCCGACGAATAGAAGGCGTGCCCATCGATAAAGATCTGACTACTCTCGGGATCTATATATTCGATCTTGTGGATCGCATATTCGTAGTCACTTGGTGGGTGACGATACTTCCCAGCCTCCCGTTGTGCATGTCCCTGAGAATAATGCACTAACTCATAGCGAACGATGCGCAGCTGGTCGCGCAGCTCAAGGAACGCATCTGGGAGCGGGAGGAAATCTGCCTCGGTAATCACAATGTTGGCCTTGCGGTGACGGTTGAGTCTAGCAACTGCCAGCCAAGTACAGGGGGTCCGACCTGACAGACATTCCTAGCCCCCTCTCCTCAAATGGCTCGGCAACAGCAAAGGTAAGGGCTTTCGCCGCTTTCAGAAAGCAGCAAATCCTACCTCCGTAGGAGGGTACTTCTGCAGCCAATGCGGCCCCGTTACCGAACCCGACCTAACCGGCTGCAGCATCGTCCCGCCAACAAAGTCCTTGCGCAGACAATCGACTCTGTGCAAAAATCCACCCCGCTGGCCCTCCCTGGGGGGCTTGCTCACAATTTAAAGTTATACGCCATCTAAGCGCCTATCTGTCCGGCTCCCGCAGCCCTTAAGAAGGCGCTTTTTGTCGTCTGCAATCACCTACAAGGAGGTACTAACTTTTGATGAATTACGTTCCACGCTCCCATTCAACTCATCGAGATCCTTTCGGCGCCCTCGCTGCCGAGCAAAGTGCACCGAGGCGAGAATACCCGTTTATCACCCCGATGCGCTTGCTGGACATCCTTTGGAAAACGGAGCAGAAGCACCATGGCCTGACAGCCTCAGAAAAAGCTACCCTTTCAACGCTGATAACTTATGTAAATCTAGATGGCGTAGCCGCCACTAAATTTTACAAAGCGTGGCCGACTATTGATTTGCTAAAGGAGCAAACAGGCTTATCAAGACGGACTCTTGAGGATAACCGCAAGACATTGGAGAGAAAGGAGTGGGTGAGGGTTGACCCGGGTAAACGCAAAGGACAGGCTAACCACTACTTCATAAATGGACAAAAGATTGCGGAGGCTTACAACTTGTCCCACGTAGGAGACGAGGTGGTAGTACGAGGTTATGACGTCTTCAAGACAATTAAGCCAGCGCCACCCCGGTTCGCGCGTAACGTTAAGGGACTGAAGCAAGGGACACGGCGCCCAGGCCAAGCTGGGACACAGGGCGAAGCAGATAGTCAGCCGGAATCGCTGAGCGTCGACCCCGCATAACCCGCAATTTCTGCCGTACTAAAAGAAATAAAGAAGGAAGGAAACACCAGAAGCAATGTCGCACGTCACCCCGCCTCCAGCAAGGCGTGTACACGCCGCCTAAAGCCATGTACATGGCCAGTATGCACAGCGCATATGCGCCATCAACCATGTAGCTAACGAGTGCGATAGCACAGATCATGCTCCAGTGCGAAGCACATAACCAGAGCACATGCTACTGTCTGAGCAAAGGGGCCAGCTTTCAGCCAGCCCCTCTCAAAACTAAGCTTTTGACAAGCGCATATGCGCCATTCCCTGTCATGTGCGACAGCACATCACATGACTGAGACGATGCTTGAGGAAGGGGCAATCACGGCGCACCGCCGCGCCAGCCCCCCAACTTAAGCCTTGCAATGGCGCCTTAGGCGCTAGTCCGAAGCACGACTCAGGAACTCTTCTTAGTTGCCTCACACGGCGGTGCTCGTCGCACCCGCCAACCAAAGCATTGCCTAGGCTGATTGGCGCCGTCGGCGCTGTGTATGGCGCCTAGGGCGCTGTAGCTGAGACCTCTCTTTGGGGCGTGCTGCGCCGTGTGCGCCCCATGCTCAGGCGTGTTCTGTGCTTCGCACGAAGGATGCTGGCGGCGTAGGCGCAGTGGATGGCGCCTAAGGCGCTCTCCCTGAGATTTCTCTTTGGTGCGTCGTGGTGACGACGTGTGCCCCTTGCCTAAGCTTTGCTCCGTGCTTCGCACCATGTATCTTGTGCTCCGCACGCGAGGATGGCCCTGACAGGGCTTGAGACAGCCGCTGGCGGCCATTCGTGCTCAAATGCAGGAATTAATCGCTCTACGAGCCTGTAATCGAGCCCACAGGTTTTGTGCGACACTTGGGGACATTGCTGGCGCTCTCCAGCGCAGTCACGGAAACCCACTCTGTGGGGCCGGGCTACTCGCTTGTCGGCCCGTTTGCCTAAGCTTTGTTATTCGCTACGCACCAGGGGAAGGCGCTAGGCAGCACGATTACGGGCCGTCTAGCGGCTTTAGACGTGCCTGTCATTGCCGGGTAAGGCCAATGCAGGCAAGCAAATGGAAGGCAGGAAGTCCCAATACCTTCGTCGAGAGGTCCGGACTTGTAGCCCTACCAGGGGAGCGCCAATTCATTACTGAATCAAAGAGTTCTTTCCCCAAGAATCTCGCCAGTCTCAAGAACGTAGTAAATGATCTTCCTCAGCCTAAACGGCACCGCGTCTTCCGCGATAGACCATTTGGTTGGAGAATCTATGGTGGCGCTCGTATAGAAGCCTTGCCCCCTTATGATTTTGGCATCAGTGACCTGACCAACGAAGAGCACAGAAATTAGCTTACCCTTTAGTTCTTTGGCCTTTTCCAAAGAAACCGGCAATTTGTCTTGATATTGGTACCAACCGGTAAATCTACGATCTGCAACAAAGAATCCGCTACTCAACAGGGAATCGCCTGAGGGGAATGCTAACCCAAAATCGAGCCCTTCAGTGCTGTCAATCTCACGAGTTGCGCCATAAGCATTACTACCCGTATATGTACTCTCTTTCCGGCTTACCTGACCAACTTTGCAGGTGATCCAATTTTTTTGCGTATAGCTAGCTGGCCTACACGCGGCTCCATAATTAGTGCCTATCGAATATGCTTGCGCGTCGGCATCATACTTGAATTCAATGAGCGGCATTCTAAAAGCATACAGATCAGACGTAGTGATTGGCGCAAGCGTCGCCTCCACATTTTCTGTCCGCCTGGAAAATTCCTCGGTGGTTTCGAATTCGCCTTTCTTCAAAGCCCCAACCTTTGCCTCGAAAAGCTTCAAAAATTTGGCTTGATCGGTTCCTCTGAATTTAGCTGGCAACTGATTTTCACTCAAGACGAACGATACAGGCTCCCAAGGCTTCTCCGGGGGCGTTGCAACGGAGGGTATTGCTGCTCTCTCTACCTCTTTCGTTTTCTTCGTTTTATCGGCCGCTATAGCGGGGGAGGCGATAAAGATAAACGCAAGCAACAGGGACGTACGCTTCATAATTTACGAATTCACTTACCAAAGTTAAGGATCACTTTCCGCCCTGCCCACAGCCGATGCAGACGAACCCCCTATATGCTCTTTTTCTCTTCACATTTACACCCCCATCAAGGGGGGCTTCTCAACCCGGCAGAGTGCACATGCTGGGACCGCCGCTACCGGTGCGACGAATGTAGACGAGCGAACAATCCCCCCTTGATAGCGAAAAGCACCATTGGCTAAACAGCCGCCCACGCCCATTCTTCATTTCTTCCCCGCGCAAGCGTCGCAATACCCGCTTCTTGCTGAGAAAACAGGCGAAGAGCTTGGCATTGACACAGTATCATGCCGCCAAAACCCTCATTCTAGCGTCGATTAATGCGTGTTTTTATGTATAAGTGCAGCATGTTTTGCTCAGAAATCGCCGTTTTTCAGATGATTCCACAGGAGCTTCGCAGCATCCCCAGCACCGTTTTCTTAGCCAAGTTGTAAACTCAAACCCAACGGTATAGAATCACCTAACGGTCGATTGGCAGTTTTATACCTTAGGTTTGAGGGGCAAGAAAATGCAAAAGAAAGAGAAGCTGGTGGCGTACCTGAGGGTTAGTACCGAACGGCAGGGCCGATCCGGTTTGGGTCTTGAAGCACAGGATCAGGCTGTAAAGCAGTACAAGGCAGCTATCGACGGCCACATCGGCCACACCTTCATTGAGACTGAATCCGGCAAGCTCAACACCCGCCCCGAACTCGCCAAAGCCCTTCACCTTGCCAAGGTGACAGGAGCAACGCTTGTCATAGCTAAGCTAGACCGTCTCTCCCGTAACGCTGCTTTCCTGCTTACGCTGCAAGAGTCGGGGGTGAAGTTCGTTGCCGCCGATATGCCCCATGCGAACACCTTGACCGTGGGTGTAATGGCCCTCGTGGCACAGCAAGAGGCAGAGGCCATTAGCAAGCGCACCAAGGAGGCACTACAGGCAGCCAAGCGACGCGGACAGGTGCTTGGTAACCCTAATGGTGTAGCAGCCTTGCAGCGTGCCGCCAAGGGCAACACCGCCGCCGTAGCCACCGTCAAGGCGAAGGCAGACAAGCACGCAGACAACCTCAAACCCGTACTTGTGTCCTTGCAGTCTGAGGGCATCGTCTCGCTTGGTGCTATCGCTGCTGCCTTGAACGAACGCGGCATGCTCACGCCGAGGGGCGGCACATGGCACAAGACCTCAGTCAAGAACCTTCTCGCCCGTATTACATGCGTAGCGGCAGACTGGAACCAGATGCCGAAGCTCTCCGCTTGAGCCTTCACCATGGGAGGGAATATCACCTAGCCCCATAGGAAGCCATCACAGGGCCATGGCAGCGCCGTGACAGCCTGGACTAGTGTAAGGCACTATCTGCCAGCAAAGGCGCTCTCTGATGATATTTCGTTCGATTGGCTGAGTCCGTGACGGCATATCCGCCTTGCTCGGCAATGCCCTCGACCCCGCCCTCTCACGCACGTCGATATATTTCTTTCTGGCTGGCAAACCCTTTGCCGAGAAAGCCACGCGCTGCCCCAAAAAAATGGTTCTTCGCACCGAATTGCGGGGTGAGAGCCGAGACGGCCTGGGTGACGGTATAGTTCAGGGATCGGCGCGACGGCTGAGTTCGGCCAGAAGCAGACCTTCGACATGCGATATGATTGATTAAGCAATCAAACCGTATTCGTAAAAGTTTTTTCGGCTGTTTGATGATCCGCTGCTTGCGGTTTTTAACCTGTGCAGCACTAGTGAAGCATACCTTGTTGAATAGGCGAGAGAGTTAATAAAACATGATTAAGAACATACTGACAAGGGTATGGTATTTAGTTGTCGTTATATCGACAATTGGTGGAGCGGCTGGCCTGTACCAACAGATAAGCTCCAGCAGCGACTACAGCCTTACGCTATATTTAAAAAGCGCGGACAAGATCATCGAAAACAGAAGTCGGATGTCTGATCTACGAGTATATTTCAATGACAAAGAAACGACATCGCTTTACCTAACTAAAATACAGCTCAAAAATACAGGAAAACGGGCACTCACTAAAGACTATATTTTTGAGCCGATAACAATAGCGTCGACCACACCAACAAAGCTATTACGAGCTGATTGCAGCAACAATCTTCAGTCTTTCACCGATGCAAGCGTCACTTTGCGGTGGAACTTGTTTAACCCAACCGATGTAGTCGACTGTTCTGTTTTCTCTACCGAACCCATAACTATAAGGCTTTCCCATAAAATCAAGGAAGTGGCGAAGGTTGAGTTCGAAGACCAAATTGCTAACCCTCCCACTGAACAACGCGTAAAGACTCTGAGCATATGGTGGCTTGTTCTTTTTGCATTTTCTGTACTGATTATTTGGGATGCGGCACTATTGATTAAGGCGGATTCCAAGGGCAATCGTGTTTTGGGCCATATTAAGTCCTTGCCGGACACGGGAAGCGTCAATAAGGAACTTTTTTTCGCGGAGCTGCGGAAACTCTACGAAGACTACTATCAGTCAGCCAAATTGTTCGTGACTCCCGATGAACTCGTGAAACACATATCTAGTCGACTCCCACCTGACGAAATAATCACAGGCAGATATCTTGAGGTTGCCAGAACAGCGGCGATCGAGCGGGTAATGAATGCAAATCTATACTTCCTACGGGGGTATGGCATATTTTATGGTCCCGTATTATTTATCGTCAGCGCAATAGCAGTGGCAATACATTTTATTTCTTAGTTCTCGTGCTGCTAACTGGAACCAGATACTCCGTCGGGGCCAATCCGCTAACGGTCTGGCTGCCCGTAGACCTTGCTCAACACCAGTCCGGGATACGTGATCGCTTCCACTGCGGTGCGCAGCATTGAGGCCGGGACATCGCTGTACACTTTAGTCCCGATGCTGCCCTTAGCATGCGCGAACTCGTTAATCAGATGCGCTGAGTGCTCGTTGAATGCTCCGCAGAGCCTCCGCAACGTCTGCCGCCTCCAAGCCCACGTAGTGCCTGTGCAATACATCAGCCCGTTTCGGAGCGTGCCCTAGAATCCGCCTGAGGATCGCATCCCCGATTCCCTGCTTGGCTCCCACTGTCGCCAGTAGCTTTCTAAGGTCATGCAGCGTGAAGGCAGGCGCTCCGGCCCTCTGTGCCATCTCTGTAACGTGATCTACAGACAACCCCGCGAACAGTCCTGAACCTAGCTCCAAGTGCCCACACCTGCGCTCAAGTATCTCCCTCATGAAGCTAGTTATGGGCAGCGTATGAGGCTTCCCGCCTTTCGTATCCGGAATCAGCAGGACACCGCCTTTTAGGTCCACGTGCTCCTGCAGGATGGCACCACACTCCGCCTTGCGGAGGCCTGTGAGGAGGACCAAGCGAAGATAGTCCCGCTGCGGCTCGGGGAGCTTGTTCACTGCACCAAACCATGCAGGCAAGTCCGCCTCCTTGAGCTTCCTGGCTCTTGGCTGTGCCCGTGCTGGCAGTAGCCCAGCCGCCCCTAGCTTGACAAAGGGACTTGGTATGTCCAGTCCATGTACAGCATGGAGATATCGCAGCAGGGACCCGATAAGCCCCCTCCCGAGTTCTACAATGGCTGCGCCCTTGGTCTGGGCGAAGGTCCAGCAGTGCCCAGCGAAGTCTGGCCTTCTAAGGGCCGACACGGGCTGCTCCATCCATTCTAGGAAGTGAGTCTTCAGCATGGACTGATAACGAGCGAGACTGGAGGGCTTGACCTTCTTGGCCGCTGCATAGGCCACCAGTGCTTGGCTCACAGTCGGCAAACGGACAGCCATAGGCCGAATTGGCATCTCCCCTGCTCGACACAGCTTGAGAATCGGCAAGGCCAACTCTCGGGCCTCGCTAACGGTGACTAGCGGCCACCTACCCAGAGTTACCCTGACCTGTTTACTTCGCGTGCTCGTGGCTACAAAGAATGTCAGGTGGCGCCGCCCCACCCGCACGCACAGGCCACATAACACGCTATCCCGCAGGATGGCTCCAGGCTTGGTCTTGTAGTGGTTCAGAGAGGACTCCGAGAGGGTTACAATAGCCATCTTTTTCGTGACAAATCCAGTACAAAATCGGTGAACAAATGCCCCGTTTTGCTGGTTTTGCCTCGCGCCGGTCCCTCGCCCTGTGCCGTAGCTCCTCACTCCATGTGGAAGATAGGGACGCACCCAGGGTGAACCGCAACCCATTGATTTTTAAAGGTTTACCATGAGCCTCAAATGCGGCATCGTCGGCCTGCCCAACGTCGGCAAGTCCACGCTGTTCAACGCCCTGACCAAGGCCGGCATCGCCGCCGAGAACTATCCGTTCTGCACCATCGAGCCCAATGTGGGCGTGGTGGAAGTGCCGGATGCGAGGCTCGCCAAGCTGGCCGAGATCGTCAAGCCCGAGCGCATCCTGCCGGCCGTGGTCGAATTCGTCGACATCGCCGGCCTGGTGGCGGGCGCGTCCAAGGGTGAAGGCCTGGGCAACCAGTTCCTGGCCAACATCCGCGAAACCGACGCCATCACCCACGTGGTGCGCTGCTTCGAAGACGAAAACGTGATCCACGTCTCCGGCCGGGTCGACCCGCTGTCCGACATCGAGGTGATCAACACCGAACTGGCGCTGGCCGACCTCTCCACCGTCGAAAAAGCCCACGCCCGCTACATCAAGCCCGCCCGCGCCGGCGACAAGGAAGCGCTGCGCCTGGTGGCCGTGCTGGACAAGGCCCAGGCCGTGCTCAACGAAGCCAAGGCCGTGCGCACGCTCGACCTGTCCGACGAAGAATGGGCCGCCATCAAGCCGCTGTGCCTGATCACCGCCAAGCCCACCATGTACGTGGCCAACGTGCGTGAAGACGGCTTTGAGAACAACCCCCACCTGGATGCCGTGCGCGCCCACGCCGCCAAGACCAAGTCGCCGGTCGTGGCCGTCTGCGCCGCCATCGAAGCCGAGATCGCCGACCTCGACGACGAAGACAAGGCCGTGTTCCTGGCCGACCTCGGCATGGAAGAACCCGGCCTGGACCGCGTGATCCGCGCCGGCTTCACCCTGCTCGGCCTGCAGACCTACTTCACCGCCGGCGTGAAGGAAGTCCGCGCCTGGACCATCCACGTGGGCGACACCGCCCCGCAAGCGGCCGGCGTGATCCACACCGACTTCGAACGCGGCTTCATCCGCGCCCAGACCATCGCCTATGAGGACTTCATTACCTACAAGGGTGAGCAAGGCGCGAAGGAAGCCGGGAAGATGCGCGCGGAAGGGAAGGAGTATGTGGTGAAGGATGGGGACGTGATGAACTTCCTGTTCAACGTCTAAGTATCCTGATCTGCTGTCTGCCGGTTGGATTCGGCGGATGGCAAAAAGGCCCCGCAAGGCATGCGTGCCTGCGGGGCTTTTTGTTTTTGAGGCGTCGGTCTGCTATGCGTGAGTCCCGGCGTCCGGCAAAGTCGTAAGCTTCACGCCGAGAGCGTGCAGGAGCTTCATGATGGTGTCGAAACGCGGCTTGGCACCCGGAGCGAGTGCTTTGTAAAGACTCTCGCGGCCAAGGCCGGAGTCGGCCGCCACTCTGGTCATGCCACGCGCCTTGGCGATGTCCGCAATAGCGGAGATAAGCACTGCAGTGTCACCCTCCTCCAGGGCTGCATTCAGGTACTCGGAGATCATTTCCTCGCTGTCGAGATAGTCCGAGGCATCGAAGCGTGCGACTTCGACCTTATTCATGATGACTCCTTCTTGATCGTTTTCCACATTTCCTTAGCTCGCCTGATGTCGGCTTTCTGAGTCGACTTATCGCCACCCGAAATGAGCAGGTAGGCCACAGCGCCTTCACGGCCGTAATAGATGCGATAGCCAGGGCCAAAATCGATCCGCATCTCCGACAGGCCCTCGCCGATCGGCTCCGAATCGCCAAAGTTGCCTTGTTCGGCCCGCTTGAGACGCGTCAGGATCTTGGCCCTGGCCTTCAGATCCTGAAGAGCCAGGAGCCAAGCGCTGAATTCAGCTGTGCGGTTGAGCGTGGTCATGGCCTCTAATCGTATCCAATTGGATACGAATGTCAAGGACAAGAGGAGATTGGGAACAACGCAAGGATCGATGTGTTTTCGAATACTCCAATAATGAGCGCCGATTCCATTGGGCAATTTCCGGCACGGCAAGGCCGCCGGGCCCATCTCGCCAATGACGACGACCAGTCTGTTCGTGCCTTTCGCGGCGAGCGCCGCTGGCTGGGTCCGGCAGGCGACGAAGGGCCCGCAAGACGTGAATGCGGCGGGGTTTCTTGGAAGCTGGTTGACTTACGGGCGCTGGTTTTAGTCATTAACGCAAGCTATACTTGTACGTGTAATTGTACAAGTTGGAGTGACCATGCGCACTGTACATTTCTCCGATGCACGCAACAATCTCAAAGCTGTGATCGACCAAACCATCGACGACGCGGACGCGATCCTGATCACCCGCCGCGACGCACCCAACGCCGTCATCATGTCGCAGGAGCACTATGACAGCCTGATAGAAACGCTGCACCTGCTGCGTTCGCCTGCCAACGCAGCACGGCTGGCCCGCTCCATCGGGCAACTCCAGCGCGGGCAGGCCATTGAGCGTCCCCGGCCTGAGGAAGATGAGTGAGCCGGCCCGTGCTCTTCACGCCCGATGCCTGGGAAGATTACCTCTACTGGCAAGGCCAGGATCGTAAGACCCTCAAACGCATCAACCAGCTGATCAAAGATGCGCAACGCACGCCGTTCGAGGGAATCGGGAAGCCCGAGCCGCTGGTGGGCAATTTGACAGGTTTCTGGTCACGGCGCATCGATGACACCAATCGCCTCGTCTATGACGTGATCGAGGACCGGATCAACATCGTCGCTTGCCGTTACCATTATTAAGAATGTGCCCTCGCACGACCGGACGCCCGCGGGAGCTTTTGTTTCCGGCCGCGCATGACTCCCTTGTGCAACCGCCGCTCGCGGAGGGCTGATTCCGTCCCGCACCTTGGGGACCCGGGCCCGCCCTGATCATGAACCCGAGCACAGCAACATTAAAAACTGGCTATAGGACGCGATCTGCTCATGCTGTTCTTCACCCCCGCCTCGCGAACACTTCTTCCGCCCACTGACCCACGATAACCGGGAACTGTGCGCAGCCGTGCTGCGCGCCGGTGATGCGCAGCCGTGCTGCGCGCCGGTGATGCGCAGCCACGGCCGCTTCATCGATCAGGAGTTATTCAGCCCCAGTGCGTCTCAGGAGGGAATCCTGCGCGCAAGCGCAAAGTAGACTGATCCCTATTTGATCCAATCAGCATGAGCGAATACCAATACTACGAATTCGCGGCCATCGACCGGCCGCTGACTCGCGCCGAGATGGCGCAGTTGCGCGCCGTCTCCACGCGTGCCCAGATCAGCCCCACGGGGTTCGTCAATCACTATGAGTGGGGCGACCTGAAGGCCGATCCGGCTGACTGGATGCGGCAGTATTTCGACGTCTTCGTCTACACGGCCAACTGGCGCAGCTGCCGGCTGGCGCTGCGCGTACCGCTCTCCACGTTTGGCAAGGCGGAACTGAAGCCTTTCACTATCCGGCATGCCTCGACCGTTGAGGCAAACGCAGAGCACTGGATCTTTGGCTGGTCGCACAACGACAGCGAAGAGTATGACCGTTTCGACATGGAAGGCGGTAGCGGCTGGATACAACGCCTGGCCCCCCTGCGCGCCGAGCTGATGCGCGGCGACCTGCGCCCGCTTTACCTGGGCTGGCTGGCCGGATCCCCTGACCTTGAGGACGACGCGCTGGAGCCGGAGGTGCCACCCGGCCTGGCGACACTGTCGCCGCCGCAGGAGGCGCTCGTCGAATTCCTGGAGATCGACCCCGACCTGCTGGCCGCCGCCGCGGCAGCGAGTGCTGACGTTTCGCCGGGCGACGCCGAGCAGGATGATCGCATCGACGCGTGGCTAGACGAATGGCAGCGAGAGGAAATGACTGCCGTGATGAAGTTGCTCGCCCAAGGGCTGGTACACCAGGCCGAACGCCAGGTGCGGCTACGTCATGCGGCCTGGCTGAAAGCACAGCGCGTTTCACCGTCTTCCTCGGCGCAGCGCACCCTTGGCCATCTGCGGGAACTTGCCGAAGCGGCCAGCATTGCGCGCCTGAAACGCGAAGCGAAGGCGCAGGCCAAGCAGGAGGCCGCACGCCGCCGAAAGCGCGAAATGCAACTGAGGCTGGTGATGAACGATGTGGACAAGCGCTGGGTAGCCATTCATGCGCAGGTGCAGAGGGGCACGGCGTCGGCCTATGACGAGGCAACGAAGGCGCTGGCAGAGCTGGCGGACGGCTATGCGCTCACGTCAAGCACTGAAGCATTCGAGCTCGCGCTGCGGCAACTCCTGGCTTCCCACGCCAAGCGCGGCGCCCTGTTGCGCCGCTTGCGCGATGCGGGGTTGTGCCCGACATGAGCACCCTTTGAGAACAAGCCGAGACGGAGAACTTGCAGATTGCCGGGCTGATCGGCTCGATCAAGGCTTGGTTTCGCCCAGTGTAGCGATATGGGACCGCCACTTCCGCGCGAATTGGCCAAATAGGCGGGATGGCTCGCCAGCAGGGTGAGAATCCATGCGCACGAACACAAACGGAAGCCCCGGGGCGACCAAACGCCTGCGGGGCTCCTTATTTCACGAGACTGCTGACGCAGCCCGCTCGTGGAAGCCCGCCATCGGATCACCCATCATGCGTCCCTTCAAGGTCCCGCAGGACCGCGAGTTCGCTCAACACCAGCGTCTCGTTCGCAAGCACGGCCGCCAGCGAGAGCAGATGGCCCTGAGTCTCTTCAGTCAGATTGGCCAATGTGCCGCCGGCAGCGTTCTCGATGGCGACCGACAGCAGCGCGTTGAGTTGGGCAGCCTTTTCAGCGGCGAGGCTAAGCGGGCTTTCGGATGCAGCGTGCGCGGTCACGAAGATATCGCGGCCTGTCTGTTCGGCGCTGATGTTGTAGTGCGGGTGCTTACACATTGGATGCCCTCCCGATTTGGGAGCGCATGCGCTTTGGAATCACGGGGACTTTGGGATAAGCTGAATGCCCGGTGCGGGCAATTCGGACGAGCATGGACTGGGGCATGTGCGCCTCCTCTTGACCAATTGAAAGGGACCGCCTTGCGGCGGCTGTCTTTCCTACGTAGTCGAGACGCCAATCCCGGTCGCTGTGGTTGCAGCGACTCATCTAGTATAGCGCTGGCAGCGATGATCTTGCGCTTTCCTGAGGCATCGGCTGCAGACTCCATGAAGACACGGCGAGAATCGATCATACCGACCATAGTGATCAATATGGCTGGAGATAACCATGATTACCGAAGTCACCGCAGTCAATTTCCGGCAGAACTTGGGCGATATGCTCAATCAAGTGTAGTAAGTGTAGTACCGCCACGACAGCATCGTCATCAAGAAGGACGGTAAGCTGGTCGCCGCGCTGGTCGATGCCGAACTATTCGCGCGTATTCGCAGGATGCGGGAACGTTTCGAGGCGCTGAGCGACCGTATTGCGCATGTCTACGGCGATGTCCCGGCCGAGCAGGGAATGGCTGAAACCGAATCTGCAGTGGCCGCTGAACGGAATCGCTAATGCCAGGGTTACGCGTGGCACTCGATACCAACGTGCTGCGGATCAGCCGGTGCTTGCTACCTTGCGCGTCGCCTAGGCGCAATACTTGATCACGGACGATAAAGATTTGCTGGTGCTGGCACAACGCTACGCGATCGTTACGCCCGCCACTTTCTGGGCGAGGCACGGCGGTTAGGCGTTGCGACTCAGCGTCTGCGCAGAAATCCGCACGCCGCGAAGCGCAAACAGAAGCCCCACAAGGCCAAGGGCCCGTGGGGATTTTTGTTTCAGTAGCCGGCTCACTCAGCGCACTGGCAAGAGACCGCCACATCATCATCCGTCAAGCATCTCCTCCGGGTCTTGCCGTGCGGCGAGCTCGCTCAAAACCAGCGTCTCGTTCACAAGCCCCGCAGCCTTCCTACGTTCTCGAGACCCAAATTCCGATCGCATGTTGTTGCAACGACGTGCCAAGTATGGCGTTGTCCGCAACGACTGCTGCGCCCTACTGCAGCACAGCGTGCATTAAAGATTCCGCTCGTACGGCACTGGAAAGAGTTAACGAAAACATGACAACAGCACGTCCACGAAGCCACTAAAATATCCAGATTCGTCGGCGGGCGTTCAGCTGGCAGGACACTACGATGGAAGGAGGAGCAATGGTCAACTACCCCGGCCTAAAGGCCGGAGCTTGCAAAGGCAACTGAACAAGCTCGGGTTGACCAGGCAAAGCGGTAAC
>NZ_JBIUHC010000089.1:0-41927 GCF_044627735.1 Cupriavidus sp. CuC1
CTGTACCGGCAGGAGCGTATCTTTGCGCGCGCCGGTCTGGCGATTCCGCGGTCGACGCTTGGAGCCTGGGTAGGCGTGTGTGGTGTGCGGTTGCAGCCGCTGGTCGACGCGCTGCATCAGGAGATATTGCAGCAGGGCGTGCTGCATGCCGATGAGACGCCGGTGCAGATGCTCAGTCCCGGTAAGGGAAAAACACATCGTGCCTACCTGTGGGCGTATACCGCAACGCAATTCGCAGACTTGCGGGCCGTAGTCTATGACTTCGCCGACAGCCGCGCCGGCGAGCATGCCCGCACCTTCCTGGGTGACTGGCAGGGCAAGCTTGTGTGCGATGACTACGGCGGGTACAAGGCCGGATTCCAGCAAGGCATCATCGAAATCGGATGTGCAGCGCACGCGCGACGAAAGTTCTTCGACCTGCATGCCAGCAACAAAAGCCAGATTGCCGAGCAGGCCTTGAAGTTCTTCGCCGCGCTTTACGACGTCGAGCGAGAGGCAGTTGATCTGAAGCCCGACAAACGACGCGCGCTTCGTCAGTTGCGCGCCAAACCGGTGGCCGAGGCGCTGCACACGTGGATGACCGGCCAACGCAAGCTCGTTCCGGAAGGCTCCGCGATTGCGAAGGCGCTCGACTACAGCCTCAAACGCTGGGAAGCACTAACGCGTTATCTTGAGGACGGGGACGTGCCCGTGGACAACAACTGGGTCGAGAATCAGATCCGCCCCTGGGCCGTTGGCCGGGCCAACTGGTTGTTCGCCGGCTCCTTGCGTGCCGGACAGCGTGCGGCGGCAATCATGAGTTTGATTCGGTCAGCGCAGCTCAATGGTCACGATCCGTACGCCTATCTGAGAGACGTGATCACACGGCTACCAACCCATCGCGCCAGTAACATTGCCGAATTGCTACCACATCGCTGGAAGCCGGCTACCAGCGCCACCTAGCCGCTGCGATCATCACCGTCAAGACGGGTTCGCCGGCCGCTTACAATGGTAGTCCTTGCTGGAGGGCGCGCCGAGGTCGTCACGGCCAAGGGTGCTGGCGCCTCGTCGCGGTGTTACGCGACGGGCGGCGAGCCATCGCTCGCGCACCCGACTCCTGTACGCTGTATGAGCCTCGCGCCAGGCACCATGCAGCGGTCCGCGGTCTTTCCTTGCAGGTAACCGTAGGACTTCATGGCGCCCCCGCACAGGAACACGGACTTCCGTGCCGGCGCGCGGCAAGCGCTCAGACAACTTCCGTCCGCGGCGGGCAATGACGCCCGCCGCGGCAGCATGCACTGACCAGCCGCGTCGCGCGGCATACTTCACCGCGCCAATGGTCGACGTATAGGCTGGGTTGATTTTGATGAGTTCGACACCAGTCCGGAAGCACTTCGCCTCCAGCTGCTGTCGGTATTTGGCATAGAGCAAGCCCGAGAGCATACGGGCGCCGCGAGGCCTGGCCTGCGTCAAGGCCTTTTTCTTCGCACTGAAGTGCAGGTCTTCCGCCACCAGCGGCTTCCGGGCCGCCTTGGCCATGCCGACGGCCACGCAAAGGGCGTCGGACAGCAGCGCCTCGCGCTGTCCGGAGATGGCATCCTCTCGCAGCAAGGGCAACGGCAGCGTGCGCAACATGTTGAGCGCCCGCCGGCAATAGCCGTTGGCCACAAGTACAGCATTTTGCAGAACGCCTGCGATGGATCGGGCAGCACTGCTGCAGCATACGAGCGGATTCTTCGCGCGAGCGCCTAAAGAATTTTCCACCGGCGTCGTTAGTCTTCCTGTTCCGCTGGTTTGTACGATGCGGCATCCCAAGTTGATGACAAAAAATGAGTGAACTAGCAAAGAACAACCATGGCGACGAATGGAGCGCCTTTGATCTCAAAGATGAATACTTGCGCAACGGCACAAAGTTTGAATGGTTTGCGTGTGCCTTCTGCGATGTGGAGGTAGCACCAGCGGCGGTGGCTGCTAATCGAGTGGCCTGCTGGGGACGCTGACCCATTGAAGTACTTCCTATCGACCCTCACGGCCGACGCCCCAGGCGAGCGCGATCGGCTTCTGCGCGCTCCGCCGTTTTGTGTTGTTCGTAACCTCAGTGTCGGGTCCGGCCACGCCCCAATGACAATCTTCGATTACGCTGCAGCGCCCGGCGATCACCCGGACGACGCACTGCACCTGCCGGTCAAGAACCAGGTATGCAGCGCCCCTATGCCCTTGGCGTCGATGGTGCCACGCTCCTCGACCTGGAACAGCTCACCCAGCCGCCGCCGCGTCGCATCCGTCACCTGCACGCGACCGGCCACGCCGTGCGATTCCATCCGGCTGGCGCTGTTGACGGCGTCGCCCCACAAGTCGTAGATGAACTTGCGCTTGCCAATGACGCCGGCCACCACCGCGCCGCTGTTGATGCCGATGCGCAGCTGCAAGCTGTAGCCGTTGCGCGCATTGAAGCCGGCCAGCGCGTCGATCATGTCCAGCGCCATGTGCGCCGCCCGTGCTGCGTGATCGGGCGCCGCGACCGGCAGCCCTGCGGCAGCCATGTAGGCATCGCCGATGGTCTTGATCTTCTCGAGGCCGCGATGGTCGGCAATGCTGTCGAAGTCGGTGAAGATCTCATCGAGCACCGCCACCAGTCGCTCGGGGTTCATGCCGGCAGAAAAGCGAGTGAATTCAACGATGTCGGCGAACAATACAGTGGCCTCCTGAAAACTGTCGGCAATCACTCCGGGGTGCGCCTTCAGGCGCTCGGCAATCGGGTAGGGCAGCACGTTGAGCAGCAACCGCTCCGACACTTGCTGCTCCGCGACGATCTTGTCGTACAGCTCCTTGAGCTCGTCCCTCTGATGGCGGATCAGCTCGCGGCTGGTCTCCAGCGCCTGTTCGGCTTGCCGGCGCTCGACGATCTCCTGTTGCAGCTGCGCGTTTTGCGCCTCCAGCCGCTGTTGCATCGCATGCAGGTTCAAGTGCGTGCCGACCCGCGCCATCACTTCGTCGATCTGCAGCGGTTTGGTGACATAGTCGACCCCGCCCGCCTTGAACGCTGTGATCTTGTGCTCGGTCTCGGTCAGCGAGGTCATGAAAATCACTGGGATCTTTCGGGTGCCTGCCAGCGCCTTCAAGCGGCGGCAGACTTCAAAGCCGTCCAGTCCCGGCATCATCACGTCGAGCAGGATCAGGTCCGGCTGTACAAAGTCGGCGCGTTGCAGCCCCTCTTCGCCGTCCTGCGCGACGACGATCCGAAAGCCGTGGTCCTCAAGACTTTCCACGATCACGTCCAGGTTGGCTGGCGTGTCATCCACAATCAGGATCGTGTGGGTGCCCGTTTCCTGTGCCGAGGTCGCCGTCATGGCGCTGGCCTCCTTTCCAGGTGCCGCTCCACAAGGCTTAGAATGGCTCTGGACTGGTACCCCTTAGCCAACAGGCGCAGTTGGTCGGCGAACGGACGATAGCGCTCATCGAGCTCGGCTAAGTGAGCGGCGCGCTGCACTATGTCGCGCATGTTTCCCTCCCGCGCCAGACGATGCAGGATTTCCATCTCCTGCGCCGGTGGCACCAGCAGCGGCCCGGGCGCCTGATGTTCGGGAGCGGAGCTCGCTGGCGTCGCTGTGTAAGTCCAGCTGAGCTTCAGCAGGCTGGCGATCTGTGCCAGGAGCATGCCGAAGTCGATCGGTTTGGGCTGGAACGCGCTCATTCCGGCTGCCAGGCTGCTCTCTTTGTCGCCACCGGAAGCGCTGGCGGAAATCGCGATGATCGGCACATCCTTCTGGGCCGGCAGCTGGCGCAGGCGGCGCGTGGCTTCCAGCCCGCCCATCTCCGGCATGACGATGTCCATCAAGATCAAGTCCGGCCGCAAGGTTTGGGCTTTTTCCAGTCCCTCGCAGCCGTTTTCCGCCTCGACCATCTCAAAGCCGATCTGGCCCAGCATGTCGACCACTACGGCCCGATTCTCGGCCACATCATCGACGACCAACACCTTCTTGCGCGGCCCCTGATAGCCGGTCACGACCCCTGCGGCAGACGGCGGCGCGATCTCGAGCTCGACCACCGGCAGTTCCAGCTCGAACCAGAAGGTGCTGCCCTGGCCGATCCGGCTCTCGACCCGGATCTCGCCCCCCATCAGGCGCACAAAGCGCTGGCTGATGGCCAGGCCCAGGCCGCTGCCCCCGAGCCGGCGCTGCGCGTCGCCGCCTTGCTCGAAAGGCTGGAAGATGGATTCCAATTGCTCCTCGCGGATGCCGATGCCGGTGTCTTGCACTTCGAAGCGCAGCCGGGCGGGAGGAAAAAAACGCACCCGCAGGCTGACCTGACCGCGGTCGGTGAACTTGACCGCATTGGCCAGCAGGTTGAGCAGCGCCTGGCGCAGCCGCTTCACGTCGGCGCGTATGCCGCCGGGCAAGTCCGGCGCGGAGTCGCAGATAAAGGCCAGCCCCTTCTGCTCCGCCTTGACGCTGATGATCTCGGCAATGATGCGCAGGAACTTGGCCAGCGGGATGTCGGTGAGGCTGAGCTCCTGCTTGCCGGCTTCGATCTTGGCGAAATCGAGTACATCGTTGATGAGCGTCAGCAGTTGCTCGCCGCTTTGCTGGATCACGCGCAGCCCCGCGACCTGCCGCTCGCCCAGCGTGGTGTCCCGCAGCAGTATCTGCGCGTAGCCAAGAATACCGTTCAGCGGCGTGCGCAGCTCATGGCTCATGCTGGCAAGGAAATCAGATTTCGCGCGGTTGGCTCTTTCCGCCGCGGCCTGCAGCTGCTTTTGGTCCTCAATGTCAGTGCTGGTCCCAACCCATTTGACGATATGTCCATTCAAGTCTTTAAGCGGTAATCCGCGGGCCAGATGCCATCGGTAAATGTCATCGGAGGCTCTCTTCCAGCGGTATTCAGTTTCATAATCTTCACCGCTCTCTAATGAGCTCGTCCAGCGATCGATGGTGGGTTGCAAATCATTCGGGTGGAGTGCTTGAGTCCAGCCCCACCCTTGGAGTTGCTCAAAAGTAAGTCCCGTATAGGTGATCCACCGTTGATTGCTGTAGTCGATCCAACCATCCGGCATGGCTGTCCACACTATTTGGGGCATCGCATCTGCAAGCGACCTGAAGCGCCGTTCGCCCTCATCAATTTCGTCTGCTAAAGAAGGCAATTTTTCCGGGGGACTGGGCATGTTTGCCTACCTGAATAAGAGCAAGAATATTGTTGGCAGCGCGCCCACGCTTTGCTAGTCGCGGCCCATCGATCAAGGCGCCGTCCGCTTCCACCAACCCGTGCAAACGGTATTACTTATCCCGTTCACTCATCACCGGGCCATACGCAGCATAGTGTGTGCCGCGATCGATGACACGTCAAGCTGCTCGGACCAGCGAAAAGCGGAAATGCCGCCCTTGTCCGAAACCGTCAGACATATGGCCGAGAACGATTTCTGCAGCGGCAGTTTGCTGGCGCGAACACAGCCTCACACGGCCGCCAAACGATCTGATTACTGTACGCCACAACAGGTAGGGTTCGCCGCGGAGCATGACAAACATCTCGTCAACATGGCATGTACTGCGCGGCTTTTGGCCCGCGGCTTTCACCCGGCGGGCAAAGCCTCACACCAGCATCGGATCGTCTCGTATGTCACGGTCACTCCGCGGGCCAATCAAGCCGCTACATGACCGGCGCCTGAACTACCAGGCTCAGCCCGAATCGCGGCCAGTTTGACGTACAGCGTGCTCCTCGAAATACCCAGAGTCCGGGCGGCCATAGACATATTTCCGTGGGCATTCGCGATCGCATCAAGTATCGCTTGTCTCTCCAATTCCTCAAGACGGCCGAATGAGACAGGGATTGACGTCGAGGTGGATTTGGAAAGTGAGTCCTTTGCCGTCTGTGCGATGCTCGGGGGTAACAGAGAAGTATCGATGATGTTGCCTTCGCTGAGCGCGAACATCACCTCGAAGACATTCTGCAGTTCACGTATGTTGCCCGGCCAGCGATAGCTCAGAAGCGCCTGGCGCACGGCGAGTTCAAGCTGCTTGGGCGCACATCCATACTTGCGTGCGAGTTTGCTGTTGAGATGCTCGAAGATGGCCTCGATATCGCCAAGCCGATCGCGCAGCGGCGGTAGTAGCAGGCTGACCACGCAGAGGCGGTGGTACAGGTCTTCGCGGAAGCGCCCTGCGGCGATCTCCTTCTGCAGATCACGGTTAGTGGCTGCGACAACGCGCACTGAAACGCGCCGCTCGCGGGTATCGCCCAGGCGGACCACAACGCCATCCTGCAGCACGCGCAACAGATGAGGCTGCATGTCAAGTGGCATCTCGCCGACCTCGTCGAGGAAGAGCGTGCCGCCGTCGGCTTGCTCAAACTTCCCCGGAAGGCCACCACGACGGGCGCCTGTAAAGGCTCCGTCGGTATAGCCAAAGAGTTCACTGGCCAGGAGCTCACGGGTAAAAGCGCCGCAATTGACGGCAATGAACGGACCGTCGGGACGGTTACCTGCCCGATGCAGCGCTCGGGCAAAGAGTTCCTTCCCTGCGCCGGTCTCGCCAAGGAGCAGTACCGGCAGATCGAGAGGGGCGATACGGCGCGCGCGTGCCTTGGTCGCCTCCAGCACCTCGCTTCCCCCAATGATCTCGCCAAAAGCATCGTTGTTTCCTGCCATCGTGGCCGTGGGCCGCGATACAGCGGTTCGATTCTGGCGCACCCCGAGCGGAATCACCAGTATCGTACCCACCATACCGTCATGGTCCTTTACCGGGTGCAGCCATTCGGGGCGCAGCCACTCCGGGCGTTGGCAGCACCGATCGATCTCGGACAGTGCAAGATCGAGTCCTGGCACCTGGCCGCCAACTTCCAGGGGCAGCCGCACGTCATAGCTCTCCCGCACTGCCTGCGCATTTCCGTTAGTACGGACAATGCGCCCACGGCTGTCGACGAGCACAACGTAGTCGCTGGCGTAACGGATGAAATGATCGATGGCTCGGGTCAGCAGCCGCTCGTGGAGAGCAACGTCGCAGCGGGCCAGTTCGCTTTCGATCTGCCTGGCGGCAGTCACCACCAAGCCCAAGGTGTGGCCATGGAAGGTTTCCTTGATGCCAGAAACATCCACGATTCCCAGCAGGGTGCGACTAAAGGGGTCAAGAATGGGAGCCGCCGCGCAGGTCCAGCGCTTGACGTCCAAGCAGAAATGCTCGTCGGCATGGATCTGAACCGGAGCGGCGGTGGCGATCGCGGTGCCGATGGCATTGGTGCCAATGACATCCTCATTCCAGCAGCCACCGGTGGCCAGGTTGATCCCCTCGCCAACGCTGCGGGCCCTGGTCTCGCCATTGAGGTGGAGCACGGTGCCGCCCGGATCGCAGAGCATGATGAGGGTACCACATTCCCGCAGGATATCGCGCAGGCCCTCGAGCGCCGGACGCGCAGCATCACAGAGATCGCGGTTCTGCCGCTGCAACTGGCGGACACGTTCGGCTGCGGCCCCCGGTGCGGAGTGCCTGGCAGGGTCAACGGCCTCAGAACGACACCGCTGCCACGACGCCAGGACGACGCTGCGCACACCTGCCACTTCCAGGGGCTGGTCCCGCATAAAACGCTCCCAGGCGGAGGCCACGACGGGTTCGTCGCCGATGCGGGGGATCAGGGTGCCGCAACCAGAAAACTGCATGGGACGATCACTCTCAATTGACTAGAATAACGGTATCCGCGTGCCATCACCGAGTCAACAAATCTCTTTTAAAATCAACAATTTGTGCTTTGCAGCAAACCAACCGGAGGGTGTCCGGTTTCCGGTCATCGCACCTTTAGGTGTCCGGAAACCGGACAGCGACAACAAGCGCCCCCGACAAGTGCGGTAGCCGCAGCCGCCACGAACGGCCGCCCGCCCATATGCAAACGGTGGCCGATGTAGCGGAAGCCATGCATGCCGCCTAGCCATTGGTCTCTCCCGATGCGCCAGAGCGCGGGTTCAGGAACTGGATTGCGTTGAATTCGCGGAGGTCCCGCCCTCGAATCCAAATCGGGAAACCGCTCGCAGCACGGACACACTTCGCGAGCTTGTGACCGTGAGCCACCTGAGAGCTTTGAACCCGGCAACCAGCGCATCGCTTGCCCAGAACTTCCATACGTCGATCTGATCACTACTGCTCTCGCCATATAAGCGCCACATACAGAAGTGCTCACAGTTATTGGAAATCAGACGATAGCGATCCTCGCCGATGCGGGAGTAGGCGCGTTGGACGGCTTCCATACCAGCGAACCTGGCGCTGGGGCTTTGCCGGACCCAGACCGGATGCCCATGCGCGAATTCTGCGAGCGTGACCTTATGCACCGGGCCGCGACGCAGTGACCGCGACACGTAATGCACGACCTTGCCGGCCCCCGCGTAGGCGCCATGATGCGTGTACCAAAGCCGATCGGTGACGAGATGGGTTCCAATCGCCAGGTCCGTGTCGGCAACCGCTTCGACAATCAGGCGCCTTGACCTCATTGAATTCTTCATGGGCTTCACCACGTTTCGCTGCCCTTCGCGTGAGACCGGCGCATAGCGCGGGAACACGATAGCACTTTGTATGTCGGTTTAGACGTCCATAAGGATTCGATCACCGTCGCTTATGCACTCGGCATGGCCGAGGTCGAACTGCTTGGCAAGATCGGTATGTCGAAGGCCGATATCTCAGTATCGAAGGACAGTCGCATCGATCGCTGGCCAAAAAGCGTCCGATTCCCGGACACCGCTGCCCAGGGCGTCGGGAATCCGGACAGCGACTGCAGGCCCCCCGCGACCAGGGATGTGGCCAAGGAATGCTAACTCATTGATTTCAATGACCTTGCGGAGCTGCTCCCTGGTGCCGGCCAGGCCTGGCACAGGCTTTGCCATTGATGAGTCGTGGGAACTCCCACCATGACTACACCAATGACAGGAGGCAGTATGCAACCGCAGTCCACCGTACAGGTGATGGGCATCGATGCTGGTGGCACGATGACCGACACTTTCTTCGTTCGCTCCGATGGCCGCTTCGTGGTCGGCAAGGCGCAGAGCAATCCCGGCGACGAATCCCTTGCCATCTACAACTCTTCCGAAGATGCCCTCGCCCACTGGAACCGGACAGTGGACGACGTCTATCCGCAACTGGTGACTTGTGTCTATTCCGGCACGGCCATGCTCAACCGCATCCTCATGCGCAAGGGCCTCGACGTTGGCCTCATCTGCAACCGCGGCTTCGAGCAGATCCATTCGATGGGCCGCGCACTGCAGAGCTACTTGGGTTATGCCCTGGAGGACCGCATTCACCTGAACACCCACCGCTACGACGAGCCCCTGGTGCCCGTCTCGCGCACGCGCGGCGTCACCGAGCGCACCGACGTGCAGGGGAAGGTGGTCATCCCGCTGCGTGAAGACGAGGTCCGCCGGGCTACCCGGGAACTGGTAGAGGCCGGCTCGCAAGCAATCGTCATCTGCCTGCTGCAATCCCACAAGAATGAATCCAGCGAGCAATGCGCGCGTGACGTCGTGCGCGAGGAGTTGAAGAAGCTGAAAGCCGATATCCCGGTCTTCGCCTCGGTGGACTACTACCCGTCGCGCAAGGAGAGCCACAGGATGAATACCACCATCCTTGAGGCTTACGGCGCCGAGCCTTCGCGCCAGACCTTGAAGAAGGTGAGCGACCGGTTCAAGAAGCATGGCGCCAGGTTCGACCTGCGGGTGATGGCCACGCACGGCGGCACCATCAGCTGGAAGGCCAAGGAACTCGCACGCACCATCGTCTCCGGCCCCATCGGCGGCGTCATCGGCTCCAAGCTACTGGGCGAGTACCTCGGCGACGAAAACATCGCTTGTTCCGACATCGGCGGTACCAGCTTCGACGTGGCCCTGATCACCAAGGGAAATTTCGCCATCAAGTCCGATCCCGACATGGCCCGCCTGGTGCTCTCCCTGCCCCTTGTGGCGATGGACTCAGTCGGCGCCGGCGCCGGCAGCTTCGTGCGCCTCGACCCCTACAGCAAGTCGATCAAGCTGGGCCCAGACAGCGCCGGCTACCGCGTAGGCACCTGCTGGCCGGAAAGTGGCCTCGACACGGTGTCCGTTTCCGACTGCCACGTCGTGCTCGGCTACCTGAATCCGGAGAACTTCCTGGGCGGTGCCATCAAGCTCGACGTGCAGCGCGCTCGCGACCACATCCAGGCGCAGATCGCCGACCCACTCGGCCTGTCGGTCGAGGATGCCGCCGCCGGCGTCATCGAGCTGCTCGATCTCACCCTCTCCGAGTACCTGCGTGCCAACATCAGTGCCAAGGGCTACAACCCGGCGGAATTCACCTGTTTCTCCTACGGCGGCGCCGGCCCGGTGCACACCTACGGCTACACCGGGGGCGTCGGCTTCAAGGACGTCGTCGTGCCGGCCTGGGCGGCCGGCTTCTCGGCTTTCGGCTGCGCCTGCGCCGACTTCGAGTACCGCTACGACAAGTCAGTGGACCTTGGTGTTGCCCAGCACGCCCCCGACGCCGACAAGGAAGCCGCCTGCAAGAGCCTGCAGGAAGCCTGGTCTGAACTGGCAGTCAAGGTCATCGACGAATTCGTCCTCAACGGCTACAAGCTCGAGGACGTGCTGCTGATCCCCGGCTACAAGATGCAGTACATGGGCCAGTTGAATGACCTCGAGATCGTCTCGCCGGTGACCAGCGCCGCCAGCGCCGGCGACTGGGACCAGATCGTCGAGGCCTTCGAGAACACCTACGGTCGCGTCTACGCGAGCTCCGCCCGCTCGCCGGAACTGGGCTTCTCGATCACCGGCGCCATCCTGCGCGGCACCGTCGTGACCCAAAAGCCGGTGCTGCCGGAAGACCCGGATGCCGGCCCGACGCCGCCCAGGGAAGCATATCTTGGCACCCGTCCCTTCTACCGCCACAAGAAGTGGGTGGATGCCGCGCTCTGGAAGATGGAAGCCCTCAAGGCCGGCAACCACATCGTGGGTCCCGCCATCATCGAATCCGACGCCACGACCTTCGTCGTTCCCGACGGCTTCGAAACCACGATCGACAAGCACCGCCTGTTCCATCTCAAGGAAGTGAAGTAAGGAGACCCGCCATGAACATGATGAGCAATAAAGAAGTCGGCTTCGCCGACCTGCTGCAGAACGGCCAGACGCTCAAGCAGTACCGCGACCGCATCATCGAGCGCACCAAGGCCACCGGCCACTACAACGGCCTCGAGAAGCTGGAATTCCGTGACAGCGACCCGATCGGCTACGAGAAGCTGTTCTCCAAGCTGCGCGGCGGCCTGGTGCATGCCCGCGAAACCGCCAAGAAGATCGCCGCCAGCCCCATCGTCGAGCAGGAAGGCGAACTCTGCTTCACCCTCTACAACGCCGCCGGCGACTGCGTCCTGACCTCGACCGGGATCATCATCCACGTCGGCACCATGGGCGCGGCGATCAAGTACATGATCGAGAACAACTGGGAAGCCAACCCCCGCATCAACCCCCGGGACATGTTCACGACCAATGACTGCGCGATCGGCAACGTCCACCCCTGCGACATCGCCACCATCGTCCCGATCTTCTGGGAAGGCCGGCTGATCGGCTGGGTTGGCGGCGTCACCCACGTCATCGACACCGGCTCGGTGACGCCGGGCTCAATGTCCACCGGCCAGACCCAGCGCTTCGGCGACGGCTACATGATCACCTGCCGCAAGACCGGGGTGAACGACGAGCCGCTGCGCGACTGGCTGCACGAGTCCCAGCGCTCAGTGCGCACGCCGAAGTACTGGATCCTCGACGAAAAGACCCGCATCGCCGGCTGCCACATGATCCGCGACCTGGTGGAGGAAGTGATCCGCGCCGACGGCATCGAAGCCTACGAGAAGTTTGCCTTCGAGGTCATCGAAGAGGGCCGCCGCGGACTGCAGAGCCGGATCAAGGCTATGACCCTGCCGGGCAAGTACCGCAAGGTCTCGTTTGTCGACGTGCCTTACAAGCATGACGACGTGCAGGTCTCCAACGCCTTCGCCAAGCTCGACTCCATCATGCATTCGCCGGTGGAGATGACCATCAAGCCGGACGGCAAGTGGCGCCTCGACTTCGAGGGCGCGAGCCGCTGGGGCTGGCACACCTTCAACGCCCATCAGGTGGCATTTACTTCCGGGATCTGGGTGATGATGTGCCAGACCCTGGTGCCCACTCAGCGCATCAACGACGGTGCCTACTTCGCCACCGAGTTCCGCCTGCCCAAGGGTACCTGGTGCAATCCGGATGACCGCCGCACCGGCCACGCTTACGCCTGGCACTTCCTAGTCTCCGGCTGGGCGGCCCTGTGGCGCGGCTTGTCGCAGTCCTACTTCAGCCGTGGCTATCTGGAGGAGGTCAACGCCGGTAACGCCAACACCTCCAACTGGCTGCAAGGCGGCGGCATCAATCAGGACGGCGAGATCCACGCGGTCAATAGCTTCGAGGCCAGTTCCTGCGGCACTGGCGCCTGCGCCGTCAAGGATGGCCTCAACCACGCCGCCGCCATCTGGAACCCGGAAGGCGACATGGGCGACATCGAGATCTGGGAGATGGCCGAGCCGCTGCTCTACCTTGGCCGGAACGTCAAAGCCAATTCCGGCGGCTACGGCAAGTACCGCGGCGGTTGCGGCTTCGAGACGCTGCGCATGGTGTGGAACGCCCAGGACTGGACCATGTTCTTCATGGGTAACGGCTTCATGAACAGCGACTGGGGCATGATGGGCGGCTATCCTTCGGCCACCGGCTACCGCTTCGAGGCACACAAGACAGGCTTGGACAAGCGTATCGCTATCGGCGACTCTTTGCCTCTGGGCGGCGACATCGATCCGGGCAACCCGGACTACGAGCGCCACATCGATGCCACTGCCGTGGTCAAGCGTGACAAGCAGTGCATCACCACCGAGGACTGCTACGCCAACCACGACCTCTACCTCAACTACCTGCGCGGTGGTCCGGGCTTTGGCGACCCAATCGACCGGGATCCGAAGGCCGTCGAGGCAGACCTCAACCAGAAGTTCCTGCTGCCGGAATACGCGCAGAAGGTCTATGGCGCCATCTTCACCCAGGACGCGAAGGGCGTGTTCACGGTGGATGCGGACAAGACCCGGGCCCGCCGTGCCGAGATCCGCAAGGAGCGCCTGGCCCGAGCTCTGCCGACCCGCGAATGGATGAAGGAGGAGCGCGAGCGCATCCTCAACAAGCACGCCTCCGTCCAAGTGCAGCATATGTTCGCCACCAGCTTCGCCCTGTCCGAGAAGTTCACACGGGAGTTCAAGGAGTTCTGGAATCTCCCCGCGGACTGGCAGGTACTGGAGGAGGAGCTGGGAGTGCCCTCTTACGGCGCCAAGCACCGGATGGACCTCTCCCTGCTGCCCGACGTCACCACCGTCGTCCAGGTCGAAGAGTAATCACCGAATCAAGGAGCTGAAAAATGTCTGCCTACACCAATGAACAGGTTGCCCACCTCGTCGAAGGCTCCCTGGACTGGGAAACCACCTTCCGCATGCTCTCGATGCCCAAGGATGACAGCCGCTTCGAGCAGTACCTGGCCGCCCTGCAGGCCAAGGTGAGCTTCCCGGACCGCATCGTGCTTCCGCTCGGCCCGCACATGCATGTTGTGCAATCGGCCGCCACCAAGAAGTGGATGGTCAAGTGCGATTGCGGCCACGAGTTCTGCGACTACCGCGAGAACTGGAAGCTGCATGCTTCGATCTATGTGCGCGACACCGAGGAGGCGATGACCGAGGTCTATCCCAAGCTGATGGCCCCAGATACCCAGTGGCAGGTATATCGCGAGTACTATTGCCCGGCGTGCGGCACCATGCACGACGTCGAGGCGCCCACCCCATGGTATCCCGTGATCCACGACTTCGAGCCGGACATCGAGGCCTTCTATAAGGAATGGGTGCAGCTACCGGTCCCGGAGCGCGCTCCGGACTGATCGGCGGGTGAAGAGCGGGGGCAGGCACTGCCTGTTCCCCACAGCCCAAGCAACAGGAAATATCGGAAAGAGCCAAGCAAGCGCCACGTCAGCGCTTGCCTGGGCAGGAGCGATGATGATTTACGGCTTCATGGCCGCGCCCAGCCTGACTGGCTGCGCGGAAGGGATCCGGTGTGGCCTGATGGAGGATACATGAACCCCAACCTTGCTCAAATGCTTGTCCGCACGGCCCGAGCCTATCCTGATCAGGCAGCGCTCTTTCTCGGCACCGAGCCGCTATGTACCTTCGAGCAGCTTACCGACCGCGTCGCGCGCTGCGCCTGCGGCTTGCGAGACTGGCTCGGACTACGTGGCGGTGAACGGGTGGCGCTGATCATGAAGAACTGCCCGCAGTATGTCGAGCTTTTGTACGGCATCTGGCACGCGGGCCTGTGTGCCGTACCGATCAACGCCAAGCTGCATCCGCGTGAAATCAATGGCATCCTGCAGGACACTGGCGCCTGCCTCTGCGTCGTCACCGACGTCGAAGCAGAGCTTGGCACACGGACCATCGTCGTCGGCTCCACCGACTACCATGCCCTCTTCGCGGGACCGGGCATGCCGGTCACCGATGTCGCCGAAGACGCCCTCGCTTGGCTGTTCTACACGAGCGGCACGACCGGCAAGCCCAAAGGGGTCATGCTCTCCCACCGCAATCTGACCGCCATGTCGCGGGCCTATGCCAGCGCTGTCACACGCGTCGCTCCGGGCGACAGTCTGATTCATGCTGCGCCAATGTCCCACGGCTCGGGACTCTACGTAGTCCCCCACATTGCCGAAGGCGCGAGTCAAGTGATTCCACCTTCCGGCGGCTTCAATGTCGCCGAGCTGGTCGGCCTGGTCGCCGCACACCAGCGCCCGAGCTTCTTTGCCGCGCCGACCATGCTCAACCGCCTGGTCGAATATGCGCGCCGGACCCGGGCTGACCTCTCCAGTCTCAAGGCCGTAATCTGTGGTGGTGCACCGCTCTATGTGGAGGACGAGGTCGCCGCACTCGAGTGCCTGGGCCCCCGGATCGCCCAGATTTACGGCCAGGGCGAAAGTCCAATGACCATCACTGCCCAGTCGCCCCACGAGATCGCCCGCGCCCATGCCGCCGGCGACCTCAAAGCGCTGGCTTCGGTCGGGCGTACCTTGCCCGGCGTGGAGATTCGGATCGCCGATGCGGAGGACCGCGCGCTTCCGGTGGGGGAAATTGGTGAAGTGCTGGTGCGAGGACCCGCCGTGATGCAAGGCTATTGGAACAACCCGGAGGCCAGTGCGGCGACGCTGCGCAACTGCTGGCTACATACCGGCGATGTCGGGTGCCGGGACGAGCACGGTCAGCTCACCCTCAAGGACCGCAGCAAGGAGACGATTATCAGCGGTGGCTCCAACATCTACCCGCGCGAGGTGGAGGACGCTCTGCTCGCCCATGCCGCTGTCGCCGAAGTTTCCGTGCTCGGCCGCAGCCATCCCGACTGGGGAGAGGAAGTGGTAGCCGCCGTCGTGCTGAAAGCCGGGATGCGGATGAGCAGCTCTGAACTGGATCAGTGGTGCCTGCACCGCATCGCCAAATTCAAGCGGCCGAAAGCCTATCTGTTCGTCGAAGAGTTGCCGAAGAACAGCAACGGCAAAGTACTCAAGACGGCACTACGCGACTTATTGGCCCAACGTGGTGAACAGGCGAATGCCAAGACCTGGCGCTGGAAGCTCGCGTAGATAGCGGGAAGCGCCAATGCCAGCTATATACCCGGTCCGCTGTAAGGGTTCTGATAATCATATAGCCGGTCTCCCCTCCGTTCGGGTCGAACGGCTGGCGTCGAGTCGAGGTGCGATCTCCGACGTGACGCACAGGAGGCCGGCATGAGCAAGTTTAGTGGAATCGACCTGCACTCGAACAACAGTGTGGTTGTGGCGAGCGATGAAGCTGACCGGGTTATCTACCAGCGGCGGTTACCAAACGATCCGGTCCGGATCCGGGCCGCGCCAAGTCCCGGCTGGCACTGGCGGTGCCGTCGGGAGTAGCAGGATGCACAGTAGCGGGCGCCAGTCCCGCGATAAAAGACAAAGAACAAAGCCAGAGAGCGAGCCGACACACCGGCCATTCGTGATCCGCCTCGAGCGGACCGGCAAGGAGACATAGCATGCAAGAAGCCGACACACCGATCGACTGGTTTTCCCATCCCGACCATGACGCTAGCATTATGTCTGCCTGGGAACACCTGATTGACGGCGGCGAGGCGAATGCCAGCGAGTTGCGCTGCGTGGTGGACGACTCCTGGCGGCGCTGTCTGGTGGGACAAGTCGATCCCGGCGCGGGGGCCGCGCCGCCGCCGCTCGACGAAAGTAGCCTGCGTGCGCGGCGCGAGAAGAACGAGCGGCTGGTTAGCGCCAGCCTGCCGCTGATCCAGCAGACGCGCGAGTTCCTGTCGCAGACCGGCACCATCATGCTGCTGGCCGACCCGGACGGCATGATCCTCCAGCAGGAAGGCGATATGCGCATCGTCGAGCCCGCCGAGGAAGTCGGCCTGATTCCCGGCTGCGACTGGACGGAGCTGAACTGCGGTACCAATGCCATCGGCACCGCGCTGGCCTTGCAGCAGCCGGTGCAGATCCATGGCGCCGAGCATTTCTGCGCGGGCATCAAGCGCTGGACCTGCTCGGCCACCGTGATCCGGGACCCGCTGGACTGCAGCGGGCTTGGCGTGATCGACGTCTCTGGCCTCGCGCAGACCTATAGCCGGCACAGCCTAGCTCTGACGGTATCGCTGGCCGGCCGCATCGAGAGCCGCCTGGCCACGCTGGCGATGGACCGCCGCCTGCGGCTGCTGGACCGCTGCGCCGGCCAATTCGGCTCGGCGCGCAGCGACGGCGTTCTGGTCCTCGACGAATGCGGCAGGCTGGTCAAGGCGAATCCGCAAGCACCTTCAACACTCACAAGGCTGGGCGTAAACACGGCATTGAACAGCGGCTTCTCCGTCCCCGGCCTCAACACGCGTACGACGGGCGCCGCCCGGCCCACTCCGGAATGGCTGCGCCTGGCCCGGGTCGAGGTGGTCCGCGATGCTGGCGAGATACTGGGTTTCCTGGTGGTGATTCCGGCCGCCCCGCATTGCCTTGCTGCCGGGACGGCAAGCATGCCGGCCTCGCGCCCGGGTCTGGCGCCGGCTTTTTCCCGTATCGTGGGCAATGGCACGGCGCTGCGCTCGGCTGTGGAAAAGGCGCAGCACCTTGCGCCGTCGCGAGCGCCAATATTGCTGCTGGGAGAAACGGGCGTGGGCAAGGAACTGTTCGCGCAGGGCATTCACCAGGCCAGCGGCTGTTCGGACGGACCGTTCGTGGCACTGAACTGCGGCGGGCTGTCGCGGGACCTGCTCGCCAGCGAACTATTTGGCTACGCGGAATCGGGCTCCGCCGGCAAGATCGAGGCTGCCAACCGGGGCACCCTGTTCCTTGACGAGATCGGGGAGATGCCGCTCGACATCCAGCCGCATCTGCTGCGCATGCTGGAGGAAGGGGAAATTTACCGCCCGGGCGAGAACGCGCCGCGCAAGGTCAGTTTCCGCCTGGTTGCCGCAACCCACCGGAACCTGCGGGACGATGTGGCCGCGGGCAAATTCTGCATGGACCTGTTCTACCGCATCGCGGTCACCAATATCGTCATCCCGCCGCTGCGCGAGCGCAAGGACGATATCTCCGCGCTGGTTTCGCACTGGCTGACCCAATTGTGCGAGCGCTACGGCGTGCCGATGGCGACGTTCGACGACCATGCCTACCGATGCCTGCTCGCCTACGACTGGCCGGGCAATGTCCGCGAATTGCGCAATGCGCTTGAAGGCTCGTTGCTGATGGCCGATGGCGGCGTAATTACGGTCGACAAGCTGCCGCTTGAGATCGGTTCGGCAGGCACGTCGGACGGTGGTGGCAACTCACGAGGTACCGACGGCGGACTGCCCGATGCCGTCTGCTCGCTGGAGGTGACCGAGGCGGAATCGATCCGAAAGGCCCTCGCGTATAGCGCGGGCAACCTGACCAGGACTGCCTTGCACCTTGGGATAGCGAAGAGCACCCTCTACCAGAAGATCCGCAAGTACGGCCTGACGGCCGCGCTCAGCGAGACGCGGGGCAGGGTGACATAGGATGGGGCGCCGGCAGCCGTGCCGGACAGATCGGCTGCCCCATGATTACCTCGTCATGGGGCAGCCTTTCTCATTCTGTAATGCCGTCATGGATGGCAGCGTGTTGCAGATCTATTTCCGCTAATGGCGACCTCTAATTACGCAAATGTGGGTGCCAGCCAGGATAGATGACGGAAAAACGCTCGTAGCTCTATCAAGATGGGTTCTCCGACTGCTAAGAGTCTTCCGGGGATAGCGTGCCCATGGACGTGGACTTCTACCTCCAACAATCCAGGTCTCTGAAGCCCGCTTAGTTGTCAACGCTTCACACACACTCGTGATCTTCATCATGGAGCGTTGGCATGCCGCAACTGCATCTAGCCCATCGTTCCCGTAGGCAGCGTATGTGGCCGCTGAGCTCAAATACTGAACGACTGCTTTCAGCGAGATTGACTGACCTGCTTCGCGTCGGGTGCATTATTCCCATGAATCGGAGCGTGGCACTTTCGTGTCAAGGCTGAACCTGATACGGTGCAAATACCGACAGGCGCTGATCGACCGTGGCGCCGCCGACGGTAAAGTGATACAGGCTTTGCCAAGCGTCGCAACTCGCGACGTGGCATCGCTTCACCAAACTTACCCAAAATCCGTCTGCTGCTTTCTGAGCGAATGCCTGTCCTGCCCCGCGCATGTCTTTGACGCTTCGCCGTGACAGGGCACGACCAAGTACTGGCTGCGGCGCAAATTCATTGACATGGACAAGCCCGCTAGACTGGATACCGCTATGCGTGAGTTCGCCGGAGGAATCCATCATGCCTACACCTGCGGTCACACCGGATTCCGCATTCTGGCAGCTCCCTGTCACAGTGCTCCTGGAACAGGTGGCCACAAGCCTTGACGGATTGAGCAGTGCTGTGGCCGCGGCGCGCCTGGCACAGTTCGGCCCAAACCTGATCCATGGGGAGCGAAAAAGAGCGCTGCCCCTTCAATTTTTGGCCAAGTTCCGCAACCCCTTGGTCATTATTCTTCTCACTGCCAGTGCCATTTCCGCTTTCACCGGCGACACCGCCAGCTTTTTCATTATCGGTACCATTGTCATCATCAGCGTGTCCCTCGATTTCGTCCAGGAATACCGGGCTGGTCAGGCGGCGGACCGACTGCGCCAGTCGGTGGCAGTACGCGCGCAGGTGCTACGGGACGGCAAGCCCCTTGAAATACCGCTTGCGGAGTTGGTGCCTGGCGATGTGGCGCTCCTTACCGCAGGCGACCTGATTCCCTGCGACGGCAGGGTGCTGGAGGCAAAAGACTTCTTCGTCAACCAGGCCCTCCTTACCGGCGAACCATATCCGGTGGAAAAGACCCCCGGTGAATTGCCGGGAGAGACTGAGATCCTCTCGGCCAGTAATACCGTGCTGTTGGGGACATCAGTGATCAGCGGCACGGCCAGAGTGCTGATGTGCCGCACCGGGCAGAAAACGGCGCTTGGCGAGATTGCCGACAGCTTGCTGGCCTCGGCCCCGCCCACCGCCTTCGAGCAGGGGACCCACCGCTTCGGGAACCTCATCATGCGCATGACGATCCTCCTCGTCCTGTTCGTCCTTCTCGTCAACGCCTTCTTTCACCGCCCGTGGCTCGAATCGTTCCTGTTTGCTGTGGCCCTGGCAGTCGGGCTGACGCCTGAACTCCTCCCCATGGTGGTCTCCGTGACGCTGTCGCGAGGCGCACTGCGCATGGCCGCCAGCAAGGTGATCGTCAAGCGGCTCGCCTCGATCCACGATCTGGGCAGCATGGACGTATTCTGTAGCGACAAGACCGGCACCCTGACGGAGGCCCGCATCCACCTGGAGCGCCACCTGGACCCCCTGGGCCGCGAAAGTCAGCGCGTCCTGGAGCTGGCCTACTTCAACAGCTTTTTTGAAACAGGACTAAGAAGCCCCCTGGATGTCGCCATCCTGGAGCACACAGAAATCGACGTGAGCGGCTGGCGCAAGATCGATGAAGTGCCGTTCGACTTCGAGCGCCGCCGGGTATCGGTACTCCTTGACAACGGGACGACCCGACAGCTCGTGGTCAAGGGAGCACCCGAAGACATCCTGCGACTGTCGGTCAGCTATGGGTTGAATGGAGAGGCGGGTCTGCGGCCCCTGAATGAAGCGGCGCTCAAAGGGATCAACGGGCAATTTGAGAGTCTCAGTGACGAGGGCTTCCGGGTACTGGGAATCGCCTCTCGGCAGGTGGGGATGGACCACGCCCATGCCGTGGTGGGCGATGAAGCGGAACTGGTCTTTGCTGGCTTCGCGGCCTTCCTCGATCCCCCCAAGGAGAGCGCCAAGGTGGCCCTGGCAGCGCTTGCCGCCGATGGGGTCGCTGTCAAGATCATCACCGGTGATAATGAACTGGTCACACAGCATGTCTTCGCCCAACTCGGGCTCCCGGTAGTGGGGGTACTTACCGGCGCGCAGATCCAGCAAATGGATGACCCGGCACTCGCAGCGCGGGCGGAGCAAGTGAACCTCTTCTGCCGCGTGGCGCCTGCCCAGAAAAACCGGGTCATCCTGGCGCTGAAGCGGCGCGGTCATGTGGTCGGGTATCTCGGCGACGGGATCAATGACGCGCCTTCGCTTCATTCCGCCGATGTGGGCATTTCCGTGGACAGCGCCGTGGACGTGGCGAAAGCGGCGGCAGACATGATCCTGCTGGAACATGACCTGTTAGTCCTCCATGCCGGCGTCCAGGAAGGACGGCGCACCTTCGGCAATATCATGAAATACATCATGATGGGAACCAGCTCCAATTTCGGCAACATGTTCAGCATGGCCGGCGCCTCGCTTGTTCTCCCCTTCCTCCCCATGCTGCCAGTGCAGATCCTGCTCAACAATCTCCTCTACGACGTATCCGAACTTCCCATTCCGCTGGACCGGGTAGATGATGATTACTTGACCCATCCCCGCCACTGGGACATGAATTTCATTCGCAATTTCATGTTGATTATCGGCCCAGTCAGCTCGATCTTCGACTTCCTCACCTTCTACATCATGCTGACGGTCTTTCATGCCGGCGAGACGCTCTTCCATACTGGCTGGTTCATTGAGTCCATGGCCACGCAGGTGCTGGTTATCTTCATCATCCGCACCCGCAGGAATCCTTTCCGGAGCTACCCGAATCCGTGGCTCATCGCCTGTTCTTTGGCGGTGGTGGCAGTGGCCGTGCTGCTGCCGTTCACCCCTGCTGGCGTGCATCTCGGTTTCGTCGCGCCGCCGGCATTCTTCTTCCTCATCCTCGCTGCCATGCTGCTCTTCTATCTGTTGGCGGTGGAGGGAATGAAACAATGGTTCTTCCGCCGCTTTGCAACAGAGTGACACAGAAGGGTGAATCTTATCCCAGCTACGCCGTCCTTCACCGCAACAAAGAAGGCATCTGAACGGCACTGGCAGCACCCGTTTGAACCCCACCGCAGGGATTTCGGCCAAAGGAGTCTGGTTACCGTGACGTAGCCCTGTAAACCGAAGTTCTCGTCGCCTTTTGGGTCAGTTGTATCCGTTTCCAGGAGTTCGAAATCACCTTCTGCCAGACCATTACGCCGCAAGGCCGCAAGAAAGTCCCGTTTTTCATCCAGTTCGGAAAACTGGAGGCAATGTGGCAGGAGACGCTGTTCTTCCAGGTACATGCGCATGGTCTGGATATGCCTGCTTCCAGGCGAGTATCCAATTGGGCAGTTGGTCATCTTTCACCCGTCGCCCCAATAGCATGCAGGATCTCATTCCGACTTATCGAAGATGCCGGCTTCGAGATCTTTCCTGAAATGCTGAACCCAATCGGTTTCATAGCCGATGGGGTACTCCCTTGCAACTTGTGTCGATAGCGATCAGTCGCATCGTCGGTCCCTCACCTGTTCAACGGGGCGAAAACCGAAACTCTCTTTCAACGATTCCAGTTTCATGTCAGCCCGCCTACGTGTGGGCAGCCATGGGCGATGCCCACGGCCCGCTCGGCTTACATCACGCCACCTTGACCTCAATGCGGCTTGGTTGTGCGTGTTCGGCTTTCGGAATGCGCAGCTTGAGCACGCCGTGGTTGAGCTCGGCGACGACCTTCTCAGCATCTAGTTCCTTGGAGAGCGTGAACACGCGCTGGTAACGCGGCAGGGAAACCTCCGTGTAACTGGCTTCCATGTCGTCCGGCTGAGCCAGGACGACTTCGCCCTTGATGGTAAGGATATCGCCTTCCACCAGCACGACCAGCTTGTCCTTGGGCACACCCGGCAGATCGGCGTACAGGGTGATGCCTGCGGCGTCCTCGTACACATTCACTGGCGGCATCAGGGCCGCTTCAGTGCTGCCAGTTTCGGCTTGTTTGGTGACAGCAGTATTTTCGCTCATGGCCAGATCCCCCTCGCATCACTGGATGCTGATTTGGCGCCGCTGCGCGGCTTCGAGGCGCTGGATGCTGATGTGCAGCACGCCGTCGCGGTACTTGGCTTCCACCGCATTGGGATTTACGTCGTCCGGTAGGCTCACTACACGGCGGAAGCGGCCGGCAAAGCGTTCATTGATATGCAGGGAGGTTTGCTCGTCCTTGTCAGAGAGATCGGGCTTGCGCTCGCCGACAATGGTCAGTACACCCTTCACCAGTTGCACGTCGATGCTGGCCGGATCGATGCCGGGGGCGAAAGCGTAGATTTCCACCGAGTGAGGTGTGCCGCCGACATTGATGGCCGGAAAACTGACCCGACCGCGAATGCTGGGAGACAGCTCGAATGCCTGTTGCATCTCGCGCTGCAGGCGGTCCAGTTCTGAGAATACGTCACGGGGAAACAGGGACCGATACATCATGTTTGCCTCCATTCACTCTGGCGCGGGCGCCATATTCTGGCGTCCCCGGTTGCAATGGTAAGGCTTCCCCCGAGGATATCAAGTTCTTGATTTGACTGATATTCGCCATCATGCTTCCGAGGGGAAGGGCAGCGCTAGAGACCTGAAAAGAGGAACACGCATGGAATTCCAGGACTACTACAGAACGCTGGGAGTGACGCGCGATGCCGCCGCGGAGGACATCAAGAAGGCGTTCCGCAAGCTCGCGCGCAAGTTCCATCCCGATGTTTCCAAGCAGTCGGATGCCGAACTGCGCATGAAGGAGCTCAACGAGGCCTATGCCGTACTCTCCGACCCGGAAAAGCGCGCCGCGTACGACCAATTGGGACGAGGCCATCAGCCCGGCCAGGAGTTCCGTCCGCCGCCGGACTGGAACACCGGCTTCGAGTTCTCCAATCGGGGCTACTCGCCCCGGAAAGAGGCCGATTTCAGCGACTTCTTCGCCGAGCTGTTTGGCCACGTAGGGGGCGGAAACCGCGGTTTCCATACACACGGTGGCAACTTTCAGTCACGCGGTGTGGATCACCACGCCAAGGTGCTGCTGGACCTGGACGACACCTTTACCGGCGCCACCCGTCAGCTTTCGCTGCAGGTACCAAGCATGGACGCCCGCGGCGGGGTACAGCTCAGGAGCCGGACCCTCAGCGTGAAAATTCCCAAAGGCGTGCGCGAAGGTCAGCTCATCCGTCTGGGTGGGCAGGGTGCGCCGGGGACCGGCGGTGCGCCGGCGGGGGATCTTTTTCTGGAAGTGCATGTCAAACCGCACGACCAACTGAAAGTGAAGGGACGCAATCTACACCTCACCCTGCCGGTGGCGCCATGGGAGGCGGCGCTGGGGGCGGTAGTGCCCATCCATTTACCTGGGGGCGAACTGAAGGTGCGCATTCCCCCCGGCGCCCAGAGCGGCAGCGAGCTACGCGTGCGCGGCAAGGGCATCCCCGCGAATCCACCAGGCGATCTGCTGCTGGACATCCAGGTGGTGTTGCCGCCGGCAAACACCCCTATAGCACGGGGGCTGTATGAAACCATGGCACGGGAATTGGCCTTTAACCCGCGCCCGGACAGGAGAGCCTGACCCATGCCTGATGACGACGTTCTGATCGGCTGCCTGATGGAAGATGCTTGGCTGACTCTGGAGCAAGTGGCGGCAGCCTGCATGGTGGAACCAGAGTGGCTCATGCGGCATGTAGATGAGGGCTTGTTCCCCCATGCCGTAAGTGTCGCTGGCGGCTGCCGGTTTTCCAGCGCCAGCCTGTTACGGGCGCGGAGCTGCGTCAGTTGGAGCATGACTTTGACGCCATACCGGAACTGGCCGCTCTGGTGGCCAACCTACAGGAAGAAATGGATGATCTACAAGCGCGGCTGCGCTGTAACAATCGGTGCTGAGCGCGTCATGGATGCGCTAGCCTGGCGTCGTTAAGCCTGAGCCAACCGTCTGTTGCCAACTCGTGACCCTCCCCCTGGTCCTGATGAGCGAAAACGCTATGAGGGGCGGCCTGCTGGTGGCGGCAAGCCGTGCCCCAAGAGCCCGCCCCCAGAGCCACTCTCTCGCGTACTTCAACGCGGCGACTTTTACCACCTCAGTGCAGCCAGCCTCCAAGTTGGATTGCTAACCTGCGGCATTGACCATATCTGAAATAACATATTAAAAATACAAGAAATTGGATGAAACAATTTTAATTTAATATGTGCCACGTCCTTCCGACCCATTTCACTGTCGGGCTAATAATTACAAACACGGAAAGGAAAAGTTAATTCGATTCCTGCACGAGCAGTTCATATCGATTTCGTAGAAATCAGTATCGGTGACCCCGCTTTTGACCTCGGTTGATCGTGGCACGGCAAGCAGGATTCGGCCAGGATCGATCAGCGGCGGAGTCAATACGACCTCTCGTACCGGCGAAGCGCCCGATCGTTCGCAGATATCTGATTCATCGTCGACGTGCGTCGCCATGCGCGCCAACCGGGCAGCCCTGAATTTCGACTCGGCGCCGTGCGCCGGCGTGGCATCGCCCCTGGCCGGCAATGAGCGCGCATGACCACCCGCCGCGTGACCAAGCACCAGCATGCCAACGCGCGCCTAGCCGCTGACTGGACGATGCATCACTCAGTAGCCGCGCGGGTAGTAGCCCCCGCGCCCTTCCTCATCTCCTCGCTCGCGACGCTCTTCACGATCCCGATGGTGCTCGCGACGCTCGTCGCCCCTGTAGCCGCCCTCCCCGTACCGACCGCCTTCCCGGCCGCCATCGGGCACCCATACGCAGCCGCCCAAGGCAGCTATGACCAAGACCAGAAGCACATTCCGAGTCCGTTTCACGGCACCCTCCTCGTCGAACGCTCCGACCGCCGGAGCCACTGCTTGGAGTCTAGGACACCGGACGCTGGGCTCTGTGGCCGTGTGATGGGCGCTTCTCAAGGGGTGACGCTATGATCCGCCGCGAATACAAGACGTTCGGCTTCTGCTTTGGCCTGGGCGGCGGCGCCAAGGGCTTCAAGAAGGCCGCGTCCCAGGTGGGCAACACGATCGCGACCTGGCGCTGCATCGGCGGCATCGACGTCGCCCCGGCCGCCGCTCGCGACTTCGAGCAGCTCGTGGGCGTGACGTGCACGGTCATGGAACTGTTCACCCGCGAGATGTACTAGGCCTTCTGGGGCAAAGAGCCGCCGGCGGGCTGGTGCGAGGCCACGGCCGTCGACATCCGGCGCGCCGCCGGCAACGAGACGCCCGATTGCGTGTTCATCTCGTCGCCATGCAAGGGCGCGTCCGGGCTGCTGTCCGAGGCTCTGAGCCGCACGCCGAAGTACCAGGCGCTCAACGAGCTGACCCTGCGCTGCGTGTGGCTGATATGCAAGGCCTGGAAGGACAAGCCCGTCAAGCTGATCGTCTTCGAGAACGTGCCGCGTCTGGCCACGCGCGGGCCGCACCTGCTGGACCAGATCAACCAGATCCTGCGCCACTACGGCTATGCCGTGAACGAGACCACGCACGATTGCGGCCAGATCGGCAAGCTGGCGCAGAGCCGCAAGCGCTTCCTCATGGTGGCTCGGCACATGGAGCAGGTCCCGGCCTTCCTGTGCGAGCCCAAGATTCACCGTCTGCAGGGCGTCGGCACCGTGCTGGGCCGCATGCCGCGGCAGGGCGATCCCGCCGGCGGCCCGATGCACCGTGTGCCGTCGTTGCAGTGGAAGACTTGGGTGCGCCTGGCGTTCGTCGAGGCCGGCAGTGACTGGCGCAGCCTGAACAAGCTGGCAGTGGAGAACGGGCACCTGCGGGACTACCTGATCATGCCGGAGCGGCGCAACGGCACGCTGGGCGTGCTGGACTGGAACGAGCATGCCGGCACGGTCGCGGGCGAGTCGCTGCCCAGCAATGGCACGTTCTCGATCGCGACCGCGCGGCCCGGCCAACGCTGCCCAGTACCAACAGTATGGCGTGCTGCGTTGGGGCGAGACGTCCGGCGCCATCATCGGCGTCAAGTCGCCCGGCCAGGGCACCTTCAGCGTGGCCGACCCGCGCCACCCGGGGCCGGCCAAGCATAACAACGAGTTCCACATCGTGCCGTGGGACCAGGCCGCCGGCGCGGTCACCAGCGCCCACGGCACAGGCCAGTGCGTGCAGGACCCGCGCGCATCGACCGGCTTCGAGGGCGCGGGCAAGTACCGCCTTCCCGGCTTCGACGAGCCGGCCGGTACCGTCATCGCGCGCAGCGACACCGGTCAAGGCGCCTATGCTGTGGCCGACCCGCGCCCAGGGCATGCGGCGCGCGCGCGGAGGCAACTATCTGACCGGCTGCCACTATGGTGTTATTGGTTGGGACCAACCGAGCGGCGCAGTATCGGCAGCTGCGGGCCATGACAACGGCCGCTGGTCGGTCGCCGACCCGCGCCTGCCCACAACGAACGACAAGCTGATCGCGATCATCCGCGCGCTCGACGGCACCTGGCACCGCCCTTTCACCACGTTTGAACTAGCCTGCCTGCAGTCCCTCGTTGAGCCGGAGGAATACCTGGAGTTGGACCGCCTGAGCGATCAGGCCTGGCGTGAACGAATGAGCAACGCCGTGCCGCCGGACGCCGCGTGCGCGATCGCCGAGGTAATGGGCACCACCCTGCTGCTGGCCGAATCCGGCGAGACGTTCATGCTGTCGGCCACTCCGGTGTGGGTGCGGCCGGTGGCCGTAGTATCGGTGGAGCAGCCTGCGGAGGTGTTGTAGTGGCCTATTTCCCGACCAAACCGGCCACGGCCACAAATGCGGAAACGATAGCTATACCGAGAGCCCATTTCGAAATGCGAAGCGCTTGTCGCGCAGTTTCGGCTTGGTTCTGCGCCGCCCCCGCTGCCTGCTCCGTAGCCAGAAGCGCTCGTTCCTCGCGTATCTCCGCTCGCTGGCTGTCGATCCTATCGAGATAGGCACGAGCGTTCTCTAAGCGCCTGTCGCCGAACGTGTGGTGCTCTACGTGCTGCCGGAATTCGTCCTCGCTGTGTTTAGCAATCCACTCGAGAATTTCGGCATCGGTTTCGAAGTTCGCCATGGCTTGCCCCCTGTCGTTCCGAAGGATCGCAGCACGCGAAGGAAGCGAGACGGATGGGGATAGCGGGGTGAGATCAACCAAGCGCAAGAAGCACGTCGATCGCTCGCTCGCCATAGTGCAATGCGGCCTGCTCGGCAGCTGCCTCAGTGAAGTAATCGCTATGGTCCGACGCAGGGCCGTAGATGGCGTCGTCATCGGGCTCGGCTGTGTATCGGATTTCGACTACATACCCCCATTTCTGGCCAGGCGGCGGCCTGGCGCCTGGGATGCCAACAATCCAGAAGGTCATGACATGGATGTACATCCCACGATATTCCTCGGATACCCATGCCGTGCGTTCGCCCAAGGCCGTCTCCCTAGTTGGTTTCGCAGAATTCTAGCGAATGATGGGGACCGGGTGAGTAGAAAGCCGGATGTGGATCGCGGTATGTACCTATTCCTAGACGCCCAGAATTACGTCCACCGCGGCCCTGCCTGCTACTTCGGCGACGAGATGTGCCCAGCGGCGCGAGAACGGACCGCCGTGGATTTTGATTCGCTTGCCGATTGCGGCAACGCCTGGAGGCTTTATCGGGTCTTCGATCTGGAACCAGACATCGAACATGTCTTCCGAAGTGGTCACCAAGTAAACATGGATTTCGAATCCACGGTATTCGGTAATGCGATTCATGGCTATTCCCGGAGGCTGATAAGGATCCTAGCATGACGCTCGACCCAGCTACCAAGGCGACTGCCGCACCGTGATGCGCGACCTGATCGCCGCCGGCGTGCGCGTGCAGTGCATCGTCACCAGCCCGCCGTACCTGGTGCTAGAGAGCGCGGCATGAAATCAGTTCTAAGCCTCATGCCAGCCGGCGAAGCTGTTGTTCTTATCGTTCTCGTACGTCCATTTCGTCCCGCAGGTCGAGCAAATGAACGACGTCTTGGTGACGGCCGCCTTCCCGATGGGACTGAATTTCTCACTTCCGGTTTCCACAAGGGCATCGTGCCTTCGTTCCCCTCGCCTATCCATGACGATAGAACTGCAAGCATTGCACTTCGCCATGGCCGTCTCCCAAGAAAGGAATTGGTCCTAGCATGACCAAAGAACGTCCCACCCTCTTTAGCGGCGCCATGGTGCGCGAGACCTGGGCGCAGCCGACCACGCTTGAACCGGGCTCGACGTTCTACCGCGCCGACTATCCGGACAATGTGCTTGGCAAGTACGAGAACCTGCCCCCGGCCAAGGGCATCACCTGGAGGCCCAGCATCCACATGCCGCACTCGCTGTCGCGGATCCTGCTGGAGGTGACTGGTGTGCGCGTCGAGCGGCTGAACGAATGCACCGAGTCGGACGCAGTGGCCGAAGGCGTCGAACCCCTGGATGCCGAGCGGGACGATCCGGATTGGAGCGTTTGCCCTCGCTGCGGCGGGACCGGCCTCTACACCGCGTTCGGCGGCAAAGGCGGGGCGATGCCCGACACTGACTGCAGCGAGTGCGACACGCACGTGAAGCGATATCAGCACCTCTGGGATGCGATCAACGGCGCGGGCGCATGGCAGACCAATCCGTGGGTATGGGTGTTGGAGTTTCGGAGGGTTCAGCCGTGATCATCAACCCACGTTTTCGCCCAAGCGATCCCAGCTGCCGCAGCACGATCAAACGAGGGGTAGTACCCCAATGGGTCCGAGCCTTCCACGAGGCGACCACCCATTTCAACTGCACCGGATGCCTCGAAGGATCCATCGCCAAGCTGCTTCGCAAAGCCGCGGACGGTATAGCCCTGGTAGCTCTCGATTGTCATGACGACCTCCGGTTGGGACGGGAGATCGTAACATGAAGCACCTGACCACCCCGACCCTCGACGGCGAAGCCGGCGCCAGGTGAGGATCGCCCGATTGCGCTGCCGATCATTGGCAAGGAAAAACCCCTTGTCGCTCGGCGCGCTGCGCCTGGTGCTTTTTGCGCTAGCCGCCCAGCGGTTGCGCGCGCGGGCCCGAATGGGCAAGCCGGGCCGCGGTGCTGGCTAGCGCTTCGGCGCACTGGCTGCGCCATACCGCGGGGTCCCACATGACCGATCAGCAGGTGGACCTGCGGTTTGTCAGAGACAATTTCGGGCACGCGTCCTGAGCGGGTGGAACCGGGCGGCATACAGGTGAGCCGCATCATCGAAGACATCGAGCGTGGGGGCAAGCCCGTCATCACCAGCAACCAGGCGCTGCTCTGGCACTGCTTGCGCACGCTCGGCGTGACCGATCGACCGACAGGATTCGGCGGTCTGCTGGCCGGCAACTTCGACAAGGGGGCATCCCTCTTTTGACGACCTAAGCCAGTGTGCTCCTCAATCTTGCTGGCCGGAGGGTCGCGCGGCATCCAACAGCGCCTTGGCCTGCTGCCAGTCGGCGGTGTCGAACCCCTCGGTGAAGGACGCGTGAAGCCAGCCCAGCGTCTGCAGCGCGGCTTCCGCCTTGTCCTGGTTTTCCCATAGCCGGGCGAGGCTCAGCGCCGTGCGCAGCTCAAGCGACTTCCCGCCTTGCTGCCGGGCGATCGCGATGGCCCGATGAAAACACGCTTCGGCCGCTTCGGGGTCGGCGGACCCGCCCGGGCGATGGAGAAGCAATTCCCCCTGGAGCCGATGCCTACGGGCAACCCGCCTTTCCGGAGGTAGAGTATGCGTTCAGGCACGCGCTGACTCAGGAGGTCGCGGGCAACTCCATGCTCTCGGAACAGCGCGGCGCATTGCATGAACGCACGGGGCGGGCCATCGAGGCCCTCTTCCATCAGCAGTTGAAAGACCACTGCAGCGAACTGGCCCATCACTACAGTCACAGCGGCAACATCCCCAAGGCGGTGGAGTACCTGCATTGCGCCGGGCGTCAGGCCGTTGAGCGTTCGGCGCATCTCGGCAACCGCACGATGCCAGAGATCGAGGCGGCCGAGCGCGGCTACACCTTCGTCCACTACAGCGCGACCCGGCCCTACCCCATTGCGACGATGGGACCGCGTCGGAAAGACAGCCGCCGGCCGCCTGCTCGACGGCGTGCAGCACGACGGCTATCCGGAGAGCGCGGCATGACTTCGACTTTGCTGGCTGGTTCTCCCTTCTGGCCGCGCGGCGCCCAACTATTCGGCCTTGCCGACGGACCTGTCAACGTAGGCTTTAGCAGCGTTCGAAGCATCTTCCGACGCGGTTTCCGGGTCAGCAAACGCCGGTTTGTCTCCCCCATCAAAGCTGGCCCAATGTCGCGCCGGGGCCTGTGGACTTTGCCCACTGATCCTGATGTCAGCGATGAAGAGATCAGGCGATCCGTCCGGATGACGGACGGTCACCTCAATCCAATGGCCGTTGTAATCGAACTCAAAGGTCTTTATGTAGTTATCAGCATTTTCCATGAAAGCTCCTCATATCCCGAGGAATCCTAACATGACCCAAGAACGCCCCATCCTCGTCAGCGGCGCCATGATGCGAGCCCTGCTGGCCGGCAGGGCCCAGCGTAGCAAGCTTTACGCACCGCAGGGCGTAGCTCCGGACGCACTCGAGCACCCGGCAAAGCGCTTGGCCAACGGGCTGGACCATGCCACTGACGGTCAATGTTGGGAGTGGCAGCGGACCACCAACGACGACGGCTACGGCTAGCTCCTCGTTGCCGGCCGGATGGTCTACGCGCATCGCTTGGCATTTATGCTCGGCGTAGGTGTGCTGCCGCCCGGCATGAAGGTACTCCATCGCTGCGACAACCCCACCTGCATAAATCCGGCACACCTGTTCGCCGGAACTCAGTCCGACAACATGCGCTTGCTTCCAAAAGGGGCTTTCGCGAGGCGCGGTCAGCGCCGGAAGTCATCCATGAATGGGGCAGAAACCGTCGGGAGAAAAGGCAAAAACAAAGCACATGGGGAAAGAGCGGACCAAGTGAACCCAGTTTGGTACCGGGGCGCCGGTCGACCTTGCGTGGCACCTGTCTTGTTCGTCAATTATTTGACGTGCGTAACGCGCTTGACGTACTTCCAACCACCATTTACGACGCGGACAACTTTCACCACCGTAGCCGGCGTGGTGCCTCTCCCAAGGGATTCAGAACGATGCGTCGCCTAGCGGGAAGCACCGTTCTCATTGAGGTCGTGGCGGTTTAAAGCCGGCCCATCAATAACAAAATCAGCACCACCACCACTACCACTCCCAGCAGTCCACTAGGGTAGTAACCCCAACTGCGACTATGGGGCCATGTTGGCAATGCACCGAGCAGCACCAAAATCAAAATGATCAGCGGAGGTTCCGATGCTCATATTCGCTCCTCTCCCCATCGCATGAATGCAAGGCAGATATCACGCGTCTTTCCCGCTGCCTGCCCATTGCACTCCAGTTGAAGCACCTGGGGAGCGTCGCCAGCCATATTGGCCTCCGGAGAACAGAGGAATCGTTACGGACTCGACAGGATGCGGTATCGAAAAATTCATCCAGGGTATGCACGGTCATCGCGTGACGATATCTTTCCTCATCGGCCCCAGAATGCCAAGCAGCTCGTTCTGTTCCTGCTGCGGCACCTTGAACTTATTGAGCGACTTCACCAGGTCTTCCACCAGCGCATCGAACTCGGAGTTGGTTATGCCCATGCCGGCATGCGTTGTCCTCATGTCACGACCAGTGTAAATGCACTGTCCACCCGTACCGGCGCAGATCTGGTCAACCAGCCGCATCTTCAGACGCGGAATATTGGCATTGGCGAACTTCGCATTGATGCGCGCATCCGCTGCAACATTCCCAACGAAATCGTCGACCACCGCTGTAATCGCCGGCTTGCCTCCGAGCCGTTCATACAAAGAAGGCTTGGCCGGCTTCGACATATCGGAAGGCGTGGCCGGTGTCGACCTGTCCGGCATAGCGCAACCGCCTAGTCCCATCAAGGCAATGAGAAGACAGCCATACAGAAAACGTGAAATGAGCATGATCGTCTCCTCATGTGAGAAATGGATTGCGGACAGGTTGACTCAATTAGCGGCATCTACCCGTCATTCAGACGCAAACCGAGCCCCGCAGCACGATGCACCTGACACTGATTTTCCAGAATAGCAGATTGTAGAGCTTTTCAATGCCCTTCTTAACATGACCTGCCGTCGCCGCGCAGCGTTCGAGTACGCGTCGATAGCGGATGCTGCACCATCACGAGCCAGGCTGGCCGGGACACGTAGGCTATAGTCCTTATCAATCGGCGCACGGCGCACCGCCGATCTTGAGAATGAGCGCTCCGCGATCGCAACTCGAAACGGAAAGGCTCGACGCGACAGCAGTAGCTGTTCACGAGGGGATTCTGGTTCTGGTGGTTTCAGGCGCTCCAGTTTGCCCGGTGCGCCAGGGCTTAATAGCGCGTTTACGCTCCCGGCGTAGATATTAGCTCCCACCCTTTACCGATAGGAACGAGATATTTCTTTGGTCGAAGTCGATGTCGCCGGCGTCGGCCCGATCTGCATAAAACAACCTCTGCGCGTGGCCCTCCACCTAATACCACTGCAGCGAAAAAGCTTCCGCAGAAAGCACGTTTATGTGTTACCAAAAATTGTGCAATGCGGCGTCAAAGCTCGAGACGCCTCTCATACATGCTCCAAAAGCCACCTGCTCCCTGCTCTTGCCCACCGAGCACCTGCGCCGGCGGAATATCTTGTGCAGCACCGGCGGTAGCTTGAGCGCTCAGCGGCGCACGCTCGGAGCCGCGTGACAGCCACGCAACTCCCTTTGTGGAGGCCCAAAAGCCCAAGACCGTTCGGGTTACTTGCCGGTCACGTAGACCAAGACCACTAGGTCCGCGCCGACCACGTTGGTCTGGATCGTCGGACTCAGGCTAAGCTCCTTTACCAGCCAAGGCTTGCCAGCGGCGTCCGGCAGGCGAATGACCACACCTACAGCGAGGTGAGGGATGGGCGCATCTGCGGTCAGGTCAGCCACGAGAACAGGGGCGCCGGTCGGCGTGGCGTTGGATACATCAATGAAGGTGTATTTGAAAGCCATAGGATCTCCTAGATTGCCTGCGGCTGCGCGCTTCGCCAGAACCGCTTCGCTTCTTAACGAATGGCTGGACAGATTACCTCGTTGCGGGCTCGGCTCCGCTTTGGCGAGCCCGCAACGATCACCGGCAGCGAACGGAGGGCGAATGTGTTCCCCGCTGTAGTAGGTGGACCGGCAACGCCGGCCGTGGGTGCGATGCTCACCTACCCGCTGCTGGATCGGAGCGTAGCCACTAGTTCATCAGGTAAATCGCAATGCCGATCACCGCGATTGCCGCGAGGTAACCAGAACGAAGGGCAGCATCAGTTTGTCCGACCAAAGGCTCTCTTCAGTATCGTTTGCCCCACAGGCAAATGCCATCTGGCGCGCACTGATTTCATGCCGGATTCGTCCTACAAGTCGCTCGTGAGTGCGGGCCGGCATGGCAGCGGACACGCACCGAATTTCAGCCGGGTCTCATCAGTGAGCGCCTGCCTTTGGACGATACGAATTGTCCGCAACGGCTGGCCGTTGCGGACGGTCGCGAAGTGCGGGAAAGACGGCGACATGTACAGTTATGCGAGCGTCTGCTTTCCGAGGCATCCTAGGATGCCTAAGGCGATTCAACATCGCACAGCAAACTCCTGGCACACGTATATCCTCAAGTACCGGGCCGAAATCGGATGACAAGCGGGATGCGGCATACTCCCGACTGGAGGCTAGCCCCCCTTGCGAACCATAAATCTGATGAGCGGTAAATGAGCATGAGCTCTCGTCCTGCATCTGTGCGTCGCTACTATCGTTGGCTGATCCTGCTTGCACTGCTGCCACTAGGGGTACTACTCGCGATAGTGGTCGTAGCTTATGCGTACGGTATGCGTGTCCAGGGCCTCAACTGGCAGGGCGGACTGGAACTGGCGCAGTGGCAAAGACTACAAAACCGCTGCGTCAGCGCCCTTGGCGAACGATTGCGGGTTACCGGCTGGCGCCCGGTGACGATCACCATGACCAGCATGAACCTGCCCAAATGCAAAACAGGCGCGGAAGAGCTGACGCCGCCCCCCTGGACGCCTCCCTTCGATCTCTCAATCGACGCCCTCTCCATTCCTGGGTTGCCACCCCTCGCGGTGGTCATCCGCCAGCGCGAGCAGCGCTGGCAAGCGCAGGCAAGGTATCAGCGCAGCACAGCGATCGCTGTCTACGACCGCCCTTCCGGGCGTTGGACCGCGCAAGGGCAAATTCAGGCGGCCGACATTGCCCCCGAGTTCCTGGGCGGGCTGACCTTCACGGGCAAGGGATTGTGGCAGCCACATCGACTGGACGGCACCTTGCAGGCGCACGGGCGACAACTGGGTTATAGGGGGCAGTCGCAGCGGACCGATACGACGCTTGAGGCCAGCCTCGCTGCCAAACAATGGCAGTTGAACGCCGTGCTGGGGGCACCGGTTGCGTTCGGGGGCGGCTGGAGCCTGGACGCCCGGCAAGCGCTACAGGCCAGTGGGGACCTGGGCGGGGTGAATGCCTTGCGCCTGGATCTGCGGGCGACAGGCCCGCAAGGCACCGTGCAGCTAAAGGTGAATACCGAGGGCGCCGGCGTGGCGCGCGGTCAGGGCATGTTGACGCTGGACGGACCTAAGTTGGCCGGCACGGTGCCACTACGCTGGAATCGGCAGGAACTGGCGTTGTTGCCTGCCGCAATACGGCTCCCAGAGGAACTGCGCCTGAGCTGGCCTCGCCCGCTGGTGCTGCCGCTGGCACTGGTCGGCAAGAGTACCGTCTCTGCCGAACTTCGGTATCGAGATCTCAGCGTAAAAACCGTCGACAGCTTGTTGTCCTGGCAACAAGCCCAGTGGGGCTGGCAGGGGCGGCTTGATCTGGCGGGCAAAGCGGCCGGGCATGACCTGACTGGGTTTTGGCAGGGGCGTATCGATGCCGCAGGCCTCACCGGCGAACCGGCCAGCCTAACCGTCAAGGGACCAAGCCTGCTGGTGGCGCTGCACTTTCCAGTAGCCGACTTTCACGCGCCGCACTGGGCTACGCAGGCGAAGTTAAATGGCCACTATGGCAACCAACCCATCACGGGAACGCTCAGCGCCAGCTATACACTGGGAAACTGGAACGGCGCGGTCGAGTGCAGCTCTCGGCCTCCGTTATATGCGAAGGGCGGAGCCCTGACGCTGACTGCACCTTGGTATGGCAAAGACAACCAGTGGTTTCTAGGCACTGGCAGCCGCGCCATGATAACCGAGGGGCTGATTGGAACCACGTTGATCAAGCCGATAGCGATTGTCACTACGACCCCATTACGCCTTAGCCCGCAGGGGATTTTCGGTGAATTGCAAATCAAGGCAGGTGGAGCGGTGACAACGCGCGGCACATTGCCGGCCATCGACGGACAGTTGGCTGTCGAAGGCCGGCAGGGCAACGCCAAGCTGCAGGTGCCCGCCTGGCAATCCGAGTTGGCTCTGACCGCATTGCTGACTAGCTATGGAAAGAAAACAGGCGCGCAAGGCACGGTGCGGATAACGACACCCCTCTCTACTCCCATGAGCCGCAGCCTTGGCGTCACCTTCCAGAAAGGGCAACTCAAAGGCCAAGGCAGCTGGCAGTGGCAGGATCACTGGCAGCTGCAAGGCGATATGACCGCGTCCGGGCTGGCGTTGGACTGGGGCGGCATTCTGGCGGCAGGCGGCGATGGGACCGTACATATCGATTGGCGCCAAGACGGGCTGACTCTCGCAAGCATTGGGCCGGTCATGCTGGCCGAGTTAGATGTGGGCACCCTGGTACGCAATGTGCGCATGACGATGCAATCCGACCTGGCCACCTGGAGCCTGACGGACGTGTACGCCGATGTGCTGGGCGGCAACCTGCGCGCCCCTGCCCTGCAATGGCCCTCCCCGCAGTTTCAGACCGTGACGGTCAGCCGCATCGACCTGGCCGAGGTAGCCGCCCTGCAGAACGACCCGAACCCGACCGTTCAACTCGTGGGCCGCGTGGGCGGGGATTTGCCACTGAAATTGATGAAGGATTCCCTGGCCTTGCAAGGGGGGATCATGCGCAATGAAGGCCCCTTATCGCTCAAGGTTTCGCCATCCGCGGGCGTCAGGGCCATGGGCCAATCCAGCCGCGCGGCCCAGTTGGCGCTGGATACGCTAAGTAACTTGGCAATCCATGATTTTCAGGCGAACGTAGATATGAAACCGGATGGCTGGTTGAATGCTGCCGTGACCATCAAGGGCCAGAACCCAATGCAAGATAATCAGCCGGTAGTACTAAACTACACGCACCAGGAAAATGTGCTGGAACTATTACGCAGTTTGCGTATTGGTGATGAAATATCCCGGCGGGTATTGGAGCGCAAACCGGCGGAAGGCTCTCGCTGACATCATGGAAGGACTCATCATGAAAATCTTTTGGCTTTGGGCTTTACTGCCAGTGGCAGCCTGTACGCCGCGGATCGCACTTGAGGCACCCAAAGATCCGATCACCATCAATCTCAATGTGAAGATCGATCATGAGATTCGCCTCAAGGTGGAAAAGGATGTTGATAAACTTACCGAAGACAGCAAATTGTTTTAGGAGCGGCTGATGAAGACCACAACACGACTGATGGCGGTGTTCTTGCTGGCCTGCAGTACGCTGGCCTTGGCGCTTGACCTGGACAGCGCCAAGTCACAAGGGCTGGTCGGCGAACAGCCCAATGGCTTTCTAGGCGTGGTCAACCCAACCCCGGACGCCGTACAGCTTGCCGCCGATATCAATGCCAAACGTCGCGCCGCCTACGAGGCCATTGCCAAGAAGAATGGCGCCACTATAGATCAAGTAGCCGTCCTGGCTGGGCAGAAAGCCATAGATAAGGCGGCGCCGGGGGCTTATGTGAAAACCCCTGACGGGCAGTGGGTCAAGAAATAGTGCCCGGGCTTGTCACGGCCAGAACACCAGCAACAGAAACCCGCCATGGCAACTTCAACCGGGCGTAAACCTAAACTAAACGAACGCGGGAGGATTCCTTGACTTCTGAATTGGAGGTGCCTCTATGTGTCTCGTCTAGCATTCGCTACAAGGACGCCGCGATAGACGGTGCCGTCGCGAAGCACGTCGCAGCGTTGCCGTGCGATGAGTGACTGAGTGTGGCGCATGACTTTCCGCGCGTAGGCTAAGCAGCGGCCGACCGAAGCCACATTAGAATCCTTCTCTTGCTAGCCGGAGATTACTATGCTCATGTGCCTCAAGATATACGCACAAGACTAGGTGGCACAACTGGAGGACATCCACAGTCGCTCACTCGCGTTATCGCTGCCATTTGCGGCAACGGGTCTCCCGATCGAACTCACTCGTGCCGAGTTCCATTGCGAAGCCCCTTACTTTCCGTGAGTCATCCTCCATGACCCACGGCGAGCCCGGGATTACTGCTTCTTAGCCTTATCGACGTTGGCACCCGCAGCAGCCTTGTCCGCCTCAGATTGTGCTTCCACCTTCGTCTTGTCCGCCGTGGCCTGCGCCTTAGCAGCTTCGTTCTTGGCCTCTACATTCTTTTTGTTAGCCTTAGCCTGCGCGACTTGCTTGTCCTTGTTGGCTTGGACTTGCGCCTTGGTCGACTTATCGTTGGTGCCATTGGTAGACATCGCCTTCGCCTTGTCTACCTGAGCGTCAGCGGCAGCCCTGTTGGCGTCACCCTGTGCCTCTACCTTTTCCTTGTTGGCGCTCGCTTGAGCCTTGGCCGCATCATTCTGCGCTTCAGTCTTTTTCTTGTCGGCTTTCGCCCGTGCAACGCTCTTTTCCTTGTTGGCCTTCGCCTGGTTCTTCATGGCTTCGGTTTGCGGATTTGTCGCAGAGCTGGCGAGGCCATTTGCGCAAAAGCGGTAGTCATGAATGCAGCAGAGGCAAGTGCAACAAATAACATTTTCATGGCGATAACTCCTGGAAAGAACAATCACTGCTGCACGGTTCACCGTGACCCGCATATTCCTAGAACGGCATAGCCGGCCGCGCAGTTGACCTCAATTCGTCACAAACAGTAACTGTTGCAACCAGCGGGCCATGCCACAGCCCTTCCGGTCAGTAGCTTCTGCGCGCCCGGAACGTGCGAGCAAGTAGCGTCATCCAATGACACCAGTTTCGCACCAGTACGGATTGCTCGCCGCTTTTGGATGAAGAACTCGCGCGGCGCGTCGCCGACCAAGCGGCATTCCGAGTGACAATGCGGCGCTGCAGCAACGGGGGGCTCTCTCGAGCCTTCAGGCACACTCGGGGTGCTTTTTGGTTGTGGTCCCTGTCGTGTTGTTGCTAGGCAGAGCTGAGGCGAGCGTCGGGAACGTCCCGGACGCCTGCCGCCATTGCAAGGCAAGCTCATGGCAGACTTCCTGAATCGCCGAGATCCAATCTGAGGAACGCGCGTAACGGGGCACGCGCTCGGTGACAACTCGGTTGCCACCTATCATCCCGCGGCCGGGTTGCATCAGCATCCGGCTCGCAACACCAATGAAGAGGGATACATCATGAACAAGGACCAAGTGAAGGGCCGCGTCATAGAGGCCGCCGGGAAAGCCAAGGAAGCCTTCGGCAAGATGACTGGAAACCAGCAAACGCAAGTTGCGGGAGCCCTGAAGAAGGATATTGGAAAGACACAGGCGGCGTACGGCGACGTCAAGGCGGATATCAAGAAGGCGGAGTAACAGAAGATGGAGAGGGCGAGCACCCGAGCCAATGCATCGCCGGCGGGATGGCAACGGTGGCCAGCCGACTGGCCGCCGTTGTCCGCTTCGGCCTTCCCTCGTTACATGCCGGCGTCAGGAGACACCCATGCTGGACACGATGCTGAATCAGTTCCTCCCCTGGAGCAGGAAGCTTTCCGCGAGACCTGTCTGCGTAACGGAGTAGCACCCGACGGATTTACCGTGACAGCAGTTGAAAGCGCCGTGCCGGCGGGCGGACGCAGCGTCTCAGTATGCTTCGGCAGGGAAATCTGCCAGTACGACGGAAACCAGACTGCGCAATGGACCGTCCATATCGAGGACGACCTGAGATCGCTCGTGTTCAGCTGAGATTTACTTCTCTCCGCCACCTTTGCGCCCGCGTACGCCAGCGGACCGACTTCTTGCGTCCATAGGGAGAACATTGTTTCGACATAGGCAGGCGACCAGACCTTTGCAGCCGAAAGCTCGGGACCTATGGAACAACCATACCCGGCTTGCCGTAGGCTGAATTCATACCTCGAGCATTGGAGAGAATCATGCAACGTCGACGATTCATATTGATCTCAGCCGGATCCATTGTGGCCGCTGGCGCCACTCTCCCCGCCTGCACAACCACCGGCCCCTCCGACAACGCCGGCAGCCGGGCCGATGACCGGCGCACCATCGACGCCGAGGTGGATTCAACGCTCGGCCGCCTCTACTCCTCCGCCCATGGCTCGCATGAGCTGGTCGGCAAGGCCCAGGGAGTTCTAGTCTTCCCTTCAGTCATCGCGGCAGGTTTCTGGCTTGGCGGCGAATATGGCAAAGGCTCCCTGCGCGTGCGGGGTTCAACCGTGGGCTACTACAGCACCACCACCGGCTCCATCGGGTTTCAATTCGGTGCGCAGTCCAAAGCCATCATCTTCCTGTTCATGACCCGCGATGCGCTCGACCGCTTCCGCAACAGCGAAGGCTGGGCCGTTGGCGGCGATGCCACGGTAGCCGTGCTTAAAGTCGGCGCCAACGGCAACATCGACACCAACACCGCCAGCGCACCGGTCGAGGCCTTCGTGCTCACCAACAACGGACTGATGGCAGGCATCAGCCTCGAAGGCACCAAGGTCACCAAGCTGGCTGCCATGTAACCACCGACAGCCGCCGACAGGAGCGCCGCCGCCAGATCAACGCCAATCACACAGGACCATCATGAACTTCATCACCAGCGCCGGCCCTCTAATCTCGTTGCTTGCCGGCATCCTGATTCTTGTCATTCCGCGGCTGCTTAACTATATCGTCGCCATTTACCTCATTGTCATCGGCCTGCTCGGACTGTTTGGCGGACACCTGCGCTGAGTGGGGGCCGGGGGGGGGGGCATCCTTCCGGAGACGCTACACGCTGACGACGGCGCGGATCCACCCTCCGGGGCACCTGAACGCCCGGGCACTCGAGACACCATCATGCGTACCCTGCTCTGTCTTCGCTTCAAGAATGCCGATTCCGCGCGGAACGGCTGGGCAAAACTGCTGCCCCTCGTGCGCGCGCCCGCCCATGTGACCGGCCCCTGGTTCGTGGGCCGGAGCCTGCGGCCGGTCGAAAGCTTTCCGGGCGCGGACGCCACGCACACCACCTTCCGGCATGAAGGCTCGATCGCCGGCTATGCCATCTTTGCAATACTTGGCCTAGCGCTGGCAGCGTATTACGGCGACCATTCCGCCCCGCTGAGCGGCCTTACCACCTATGGCCTTGGCTTCGTGGCCTTCGGCGTCTGTGGCTGGCTCCTTGGTGCGTTGTTCGGCTCAATGTTGCCGCGACAGCGGCTGGCGCGGGCAGCTGCACTCTTGTCGCAGGACGAAATCATCATGATCGTCGGATGCAAATCCTCCGAGAAGGAAACGATCAAGACGCTGCTATACGAGCTGGGCGGTGTCGGCATTGACGAGCACGGCGACTTCTTGCCACATCTGCGCTGGACATAGAGTTTTAGCAGATTCCAGGGGATGACCTTGATCTGGCGCAATGATAGCTGCAAAGCGTCCGGGATTCGATGCCTGTGGCGGCTATGAAATAGTCCTCAGCGAACGGATGGTGGGGCTCGCGACGAACTGGCTGATCCTGCTTGGACAGCAGGCCATAGATCCGCGCCCTATGCTTTGTTCGTTGACGCCAAGCTGGCGCTGAAACTAGAGTTAGCTCAGTATCCGTTCACAAGAAGATGATGCGATTTCTTATAACCCAGTCATCTGAAAAATTTCGAACGCCTGGAGATGAGCTTGGATTGAATTGGGGGAACCCGCTACACGAACGAGGCAACCAAGAGAAGATCATGAACGCTCAAACTGATTGGACTGGGGCGTATCCATCGGCAGCCCATGCTCCGGGTAAATTCCTCACTGTCGCCTTTACGGCGTTGCTGGTCATAACGGTAATTTTTAGCTATTCGGATGTCACCTTTTCTCAATCAACACATCCCGGCATTCACGTTACGATTCTTAACATTAGAAACAGCAATGGAATGGTTGCCTGCACTCTTTTTGAATCGCCGATCGGGTTCCCGAAAGACTATCTGCATTCAGCAAGGAATATCATGTCAATCAGAATTCAGAATAATCGGGCGCGCTGCGATTTTGAAGACGTCCCCCCGGGGACGTATCAATCCACCCAAGTTAAGCAGCGCAAAGAAGGCCGCGATTGATCAACGCAAGGTCTTGACACGTGAGGAGAATTGAGCGGCCGCCGCCCTGCTTGCGCAGTTTTTTGCGCAAGCAGGGCGGCGGCCAATAGAGGATCATTTTTCGATCCTCGCTTGGCTCTCATGCCCCTGTCCGATTTGTTCGCTACGCTTAC
>NZ_JBIUHC010000090.1:0-41584 GCF_044627735.1 Cupriavidus sp. CuC1
TGGCCTTGCACCTATTCGCAACGTAGCGGGTTGGTTACCGCTTTGCCTGGTCAACCCGAGCTTGTTCAGTTGCCTTTACAAGCTCCGGCCTTTAGGCCGGGGTAGTTGACAGCTACAGATGCGCGCTTCCAGCGACGCTGGCGGGAGCGCCTTGTTGCAGTGCTCGCAGCTTGGCCTGAGATCCAGCATGTTCTCTCTCCTTGAGTATGGCATGTCATGTTAGTAAATTCACTGCCATACTAATGACGGAGAAATCGCAACACAATTCGGAAATATGACAGGCATGGTAAAACTCATGCCATCAAAGAAGGATGAGCAGGGACAACGATGAAGCGCATCTTCCTCGTGCTGCCGCCGCAGGTGCACATGCTGGATCTGGCGCGCCGGTTGCTCAAGGACAGCGATTGGGCGGTCGAGCTGGTTGCCGAGCGCTGCGGCTTTGCCAGCCCGCAGGCGTTCCGCGCCGCGTGGCGGCAGGAGGAGGCGGTGCCGCCTTCCCTCTGGCGGGCACGGCCTCGATTCAGGGCATTTCAGCGGCGCCTAATGCGGCATTGCCGCAAGAATGGCTTTGACTGCGCTGGCAAACGCCGCTGGCGATTCGACTTGTCGGTGCTGGGTCGAGCCGGAGGACGTGGCGTTGGCGCTGGTGGGCCGCGGCGCGAAGTCGGGGTTGGATGAGAACTTGACGATGGTCAGCGCCTTCTTCGGGTTGACGTAGATCTTCTGGCCAAAGCGCCCGCTTGCCTCGATCGATCCGTCGCCATCGTTGACCTGATACCAGTAGTCGCGGTAGCCATAGTTGGCCCTGCCGTTGGCCAGGTTGCCGCTGGCAAACAGCGCCTGGTTGTCATTGAGCTTCAGGGCGAGGCGAACGGCTTTGCCGGGGATCGCCCCCGGGTTCTCGCCCGAGCTGGCTTGGCGAATCGCTTCGGCAAAGCGGGCGGCATCGCGCAGGGTGCTGTTCATGCCGCCGCTGGCCATTTCCGTGCCGAGCTGGTCCACCTGGATATAGGCATCGTCCTCGGCAAGCCGGGACCAGATGCGCTCCGAAACGAGCTGGCTCCACGATTGGCCGGTGATCCTGCGCAGCGCCCAGGCAACCGCCTCCGGCGAGCCGTTCTGGTAGTACCAGACGTTGGCGCCGGGGGCTGGCTGCGGACTGTGGGCGGCTTTGAGGAAATCATAGATATTGTCAGGCGCGCCCTCGCGGCGGGGAACAATGCCGACGGCGCCGAACAAGCCAAGATCGGGCGGGAGGCTTGCCGGGTAGCTGACGGCCACCTCCATGTCCAGGTTCTTCTGGATCGTGGCTTCGCCGAACGGGTTGCCGGCCAGCTCCGGCACATACGTGGCCAGCTTTGCGTTGGGGTCCAGCTTGCCTTCGTCGATCAGCATGGCGGCAAGCAAGCCGGTAATCGACTTGGTCATCGAGGCCCAGATATGGGACTGCCGGGGCCCGAAGGAATCGAAGTAGCGTTCGTAGATGACTTGTCCCTTTTGCAGGACAATGAAACCGTCGGTGTAGGTTTCTTGGAGGTAGCTCGACAACTTGATTGCTTGTCCGTCGAGGTCGAACGTCACGTCGTCAAGGCGCGCAACCGGCCGGGCCGGCAAGGCGTGCGGCGACGATGCGCGCGTGATGCCGGCGGTGGGCGAGGTCTCCCGCGCATGGCGCAATGCCCAGCGCAGGTTGGGGAGCTGGAACGCGTTCGCCTTGGTCACGCGCTTGTCCGGTGCGGGAGGAAAGCCCTGCATCACGCCAAGCCTGACCGGGTCGGTGGTCTCGGGCTGGCCTTGAGCCTGCACGCCCGCCAGGGTGGATGCGGATGCAAGCATCGCCAGGACAGCAATCGACGTGCCGCAACGCGCCATGATGGCGCCGTGCCTGTTTCCAGACCGCATGATGTCTCCCTATATGTTGTGCTAAGTATTGTGTTCGCCAAGCGCAGGAACGTGATCGCCGCTTCCGGGCAGCCCAAGGGAGAACTTGACCGGGAAGCGCAACGCGATGGCGTTCTCCGCGGGCATCTCACGCACCATGTTTCGCGCCTTGACGTGCGGGTCCGCGAATAGCTCCTTAGCGCTTAGCGCGGGCGAGAACGGCAGGTCGAAGGGCGCGAAGGCTTGCGCCCATTGCGCGAGGGACCGCGACAGGAAGATTCCCTTGAGCAGGCCATTCACTTCCGGCTTGTGCCGCTGGCGGCCGGGCCGGGTGGAGAACCGGGCATCGCGCAGCGCTGGAAAGTCCGGGCCGATCGCCTCGCACAGGTTGAGCCAGAACTTGTTCTCCAGGATGCCCATGGCGAGATGGCGGCCATCGCAGGTCTCGAAGATGTCGTTGTCCGGCATCACGGTCGGCGATTCGTGCGGGCGATCCTCGTACTCGCGCGCGGCCCAGGCGCCATGCGCGGTCCACGACAGGATGGCGTCGTGGATGGACACGTCCAGATGTTGGCCGCGGCCATGCTGCCGCGCGCTCATGACTGCCACGGCCAGCGCCAGCGCCGCGTAGCCCGAGGCCGCGTAGTCTGACACGCGTGCACGCGGCCGGGATACCTTGTCGTCCACCTGCACCGGCACGGACCAGTAGCCTGCCAGCGCGAGATAGTTCAGGTCGTGGCCGGCATGGTCGGCATAGGGGCCGGTCTGGCCGAACCCGGACACGGAGCACAGCACGATGGCCGGGTTCACTTGCGCGAGCGCTGCATAGTCCAGCCCGAGGCGCTGCATCACGCCGGGCCGGAAGCCTTCGACAACCGCATCCGCGTCTCGCACAAGGCTCAGGAATGCCGCGCGCCCTGCCTCGGTCTTGAGGTCGAGCGCGACGGATTGCTTGCCGCGATTGAACTGGGCGAACACGGCAGGCCCGAGCTGCCGGGTGGTGTCGCCCGTGCCCGGCTGCTCCACCTTGATCACGTCCGCGCCCAGTTGCATGAGCAGGGTCGTGGCGTGCGGGCCGGGCAGCAGCTGGCTGAGGTCGATGATCTTGACGTCCTTCAGGCAGGACCACTCTGGTTTCATTGCCGGTTCCCGATGATTCAGCTCACATCGCCGCTCATGCCGATCGCATGGATCAGCTTGCCGTAGCGGGCGGTGTCCGCGGCGACCATGCCGTTGAACTGGGTCGGGGACGTGCTGCGGCGCAACTCCCCGGCGTTGGCCTTCAACTGCGCGTCCAGGCGCCCGCTGGCCTGCAGCTCCGTGATGGCGGCAAAGAGCCGCTGGGTGAGTTCGGCGGGCAGGTGCGCGGGCGCGAACAGGCCGCTCCAGTTGTCCAGCACCAGGCCGGGAGGCAGGACTTCGGCAAGCGTCGGCACCTCCGGGAAATAGACGGAGCGCGCGGATGAAGACACGGCCAGTGCCCGCACCTGGCCGTTGCGCAGGTACTGGGTCGCGCTGCCCAGCACCGGCATGCCGAACTGGGTCTGGCCGCTGAGCATGGCGGTGATGATTTCCGTCGCGCCCTTGTAGGGGATGTGCACGGCTTCGGTGCCTGTCTGGTGCAGCAAGGCTTCTACCGCCAGATGCGCGATACTGCCTTTGCCGCCCGAGCCGTAGTTGAGTTTGCCTGGCGCGCGCTTGAGCGCGGCGATCAGGTCGCCTGCGGTCTTGTATGGCGCATCGGCAGGCACGACAAGCGCCGTGGGCCCGCCGGAAATCGCCGCGATGGAGGTGAAATCGTGCGCGGGATCGTATGGCATGTTCCGGTACAGATGCACGTTGATCACATGCGTGTTCGCGAGGATGCCCAGCGTGTAGCCGTCCGCCGCGGCGCGCTTCAGGGCGCTCGCGCCGATCACGCCCCCGGCCCCGGGCATGTTCTCCACGACCAGCGGCTGGCCGAGCGTGCGGCCCAGTTCCGCCGACAGCGTCCGTGCGATATTGTCCGGCGCGCTGCCAGCCAGGAACGGCACGATCAGGCGCACGGGGCGATTGGGATAGGGCGCGGCGGCGCGCACCGGCGCGAGCATGCTGCTAAGTGCGGCGGCGCCCGCGGTGGCAAGCCAGGTTCGGCGTTTCATAGGCGTGTCTCCAGTTCTTGGCTGCGCAGTCTGGCTGCGTCGGTTTGTTCAACAGCTACCGGCTCAGGCCTTCGCCTGCATGGGTTCAAGAATCGCGCGGGCGATGGTGTTGCGCTGGATCTCGCTCGTGCCGGTGAAGATCCGGAACATGCGCAGCTTGCGGAAAGCCTGCTCCACCGGATGTCCTCGCGTCACGCCCACATTGCCGTGGATCTGCACGGCTTTGTCCGCTACCTCGAAGCAGCGCTCGGAGATGAACAGCTTGCACGCCGCGGCCTTCACGCGAAGATCCGCGCCACTGTCGGCCAGCGCGGCGGTCTGCGCGATCATGCTCTCGCAAGCCCACAGCGCCGCGGCCATGTCCGCCAGCATGTGCTGGATGGCCTGGAAGCGCGCAATGGGCCCGCCGAACTGGCGCCGCTTGCCGGCATATTCCAGCGAGGATGCATAGGCCTTGGTCGCCAGCCCCAGCATGGTGGGGCAGTGCAGCAGCCGGTTGACGTTGATGCGTGACATGCCGAGCTTGAAGCCGCTGCCTTCGCCGCCGAAGATATTGGCGCGCGGCACCCGCACATTGACGAACTCGATGTCCGCATCGATATGCTGGCCCGACATCGGCACGTACTCGGTGCTGACCTTGACGCCCGGCAGGTCCAGGTCGATCAGCACGGCCGTGATGGCCGGCGGCGACACGGTGGCGTCGGTGACGCACATGACGATGGCAAAGTCGGCAAACGGCGCGCCGCTGATGTAGTGCTTGCGGCCGTTGATGACGAGATCGTCGCCGTCCACCACGGCCGTGGTCGAGATGCTCTGGGCATCCGAGCCGGAATGCGGCTCGGTCAGGGCGAAGCAGGTGGATTTCTCGCCCCGGATGACCGGCTGGAAGTAATGCGCAAGCTGGTTGGGCGTGGCGTACTTGAGCATATTGCCCACGCGCGGCGGGCCGCCCAGGTCGCCCAGCACATGCGGTGCCAGCACCGCGCCGCTGGCGGCCAGGTCCGCCTTCAGCGCGCATTGCTCGGCGATGTTCAGGCCCTTGCCGCCGAGCTCGACCGGCAGGCAGGCGGCATAGAGCCCCAGCTCGCTGGAGCGGCGCCACACGCCGCGCAGCACGTCCCTCGGCCAGGCATCCTCCGAGCCCAGGCCCAGCTCGCGCTCCAGCGGCAGCAGTTCATCGAAGATGTAGCGCTGGATGCTGGCGCGGGTTTCGATCAGCACGGGATTGGTCAGGTTGTCGAACATGGCGGTTCTCCTTGATTCACATTAATTCACGCGACGGGATACGCCTTGCCAGTACGGCTCGCGCACCAGTTTGCGAGCGAGCTTGCCGCTCGCGTTCTTGGGCAGCTCGGTGACGAAGTCGATGGTTCGCGGCGACTTGTAGTCGGCAATGCGCGCGCGGCAGTGCGCGATGAGGTCCTCCGCGCTGCCTTGGCGGCCCGGCCTTAGGGCGACGACCGCCTTGACGCTCTCGCCCCAGGTGTCGTCGGGCACGCTGATCACGCACGCTTCCATCACGTCCGGATGCTGGTAGAGCGTGGCCTCGACCTCGGTCGGATACACGTTGAAGCCGCCGGAAATGATCATGTCCTTCTTGCGGTCGACCAGGTAGATGTAGCCTTGCTCGTCCACCCGCGCCAGGTCGCCGGTGCGCAGCCATCCGTCGGCCAGCACTTCGCGCGTCAGCTCCGGCTCGCCCCAGTAACCGTGGAAGACGTCCTCGCCGCGGATCACCAGTTCGCCGATATCGTCGCCGGCCACCTCAACCCCCTGCTCGTCGACCACGCGCACCTCCGTTTCGCCAAGCGCCCGCCCGCAGGACGCCAGCCGCTCGGGCCGATGCGCCAGTGCGTCGGCATGGTCGGCCGTGGAGAGGCGGGTCACGCCGGAGGTGGACTCGCTCGCGCCATAGCCTTGCGACAGGACGGGGCCGATGCGCTCCCATGCCTCGCGGATGCGCGCGGGCGCCATCGGCGCGGCGCCGTAGGCCAGCGTCTTGAGGCTGCTCAGGTCCGCGCTGGCCAGGGTTGGCTCCGTCAGCAGCATATTGATCATGGCCGGCACCATGAACACATGGGTGATGCGCAGCCTGGCCACCTCCGCCAGGAAATGCGCGGGCTCGAACTTGTCGAACAGCACCAGCGTTGCGCCGGTGTACAGGTACGGCTGCATCAGCATGCCGGAGGCGTGGGTGATGGGCCCGATCAGTGCCAGGCGATCTCCGGGCCGTGCCGGCTCGTCCATGCTCAGCAGCATCTTGCGTAGCGCCGCCAGGCGGTTGCCATAGCTCTGCATGGCGGCCTTGATCTTGCCCGTGGAGCCCGAGGAGAAATGCAGGACGGCGAGGTCGTCGGGCTGCGGCGCGATGTCGAGCGGCGCGGGGCTTGCGCCCGCCAGCAGGGCCTCGTAGTCGCCGTAGCCGTCCGCGGATTTACCGATGGCGATGAATGTTTCCACCGACCCGAAGCCCGCGGTATCCGGCGAGTAGCCGGTATAGCCCGGCCCGGCAAACAGGATGCGCGGCGTGCAGTTCTCGGCCACATCCGATGCCTCGGCCGCCGTGAAGCGCGGGTTGAGCGCAGCCTTGACGAGCCCGGCCTTGTACAGGGCGCACTCGATCTCGACCAGCTCGGGGCGGTTGCGTGATTGAATCGCCACGCGATCGCCCTTGGCCAGGCCTAGGGCCAGCAGCGCATTGGCCAGGCGGTTCGAGCGCTCGTCCAGTTCGCGATAGGTCAGCGCGCGGTCGTTGTACAGCACAGCGGCGTGATCGCCCCAATAGCGGGCGGCGCGGCGCAGGAAGAAAGCGAATCCCATGGTTGTCTCCTTGATGGTTCTTTGCCGTAGTCTGTAAGATGCGGGGCATCACTACAATGCCGCGCCGGCTATAAAGGCATAACCAACGGGAATGTCGCGATGGAGACCAGGGATCTTGAATACGTGCTGGCCGTGGATGCGCACGGCGGCATTGGCCGCGCCGCGGAGTCGCTGGGGATCAGCCAGCCGGCCCTGACCAAGGCGGTGCAGCGGGTGGAAGGGCAGATCGGCCTGCCCCTGTTCGAGCGCACGGCCCATGGCATGTCGCCAACGCAGGCGGGCAGGCAATTCATGGAGCGGGCGCGCCGCATCCGGCTGGAGTTTGATGACGCGCTCAAGGAGATGCAAGGCATTCGCACCGGCGAGCAGGGCATGTTGCGCCTGGGCTATTCGCCATCGATTCCCAATGCCCTGGTGCTGGACGCCTGCCGCCAGCTGGTGAGGGAGCGGCCGGTTGCCAGGCTGCGGCTGCGCCGGCTGCTGGCGCGTGACCTGATGGATCTGCTGCTGGCGGGCGAGCTGGACCTGGCGATAGCCCCAACACCCCGTGAGCGCGCGAGCGAGTTCGCGGTGGAGCCATTGTTCGACGACCGGCTGGTGGTGGTGGCCGACGAAGCGCACCCGTTGCAGCGCCGCCGCAAGCTGACCCTTGCAGATCTGGTGGGCCAGGACTGGTTGCTGCCCGGGCCGCATATCATCCTGCGCCAGCAGGTCGATGCGGCGTTTCGCAAGCAGGGGCTGGCCGCCCCGAACCTGCGCATCGAAACCGATTTTGGCAGTTCCTCGCTCTTCCACCTGATGCGGGGCACGCAGATGCTGAGCATATCGGGCACGAATTCCAATGCGGAGATGACCGGCCTGCGCCCGCTGAACCTGGGGCTTGAAGAACTGGACCTGCGCCGGCGCGTGGGTGTGATCACCCGGGCCGGCGCCTATCTCTCGCCGCTCGCGCAGCGCATGACGGCGCTGGTGCGGGAGCAGAGCGCCTGACCTGACCGGTTACGCGCCCCCGCCAGGTGCCACCGGAGTGAAAGGGGCGCGGAAATGGTCGACCAGGAAATCGATGAACGCGCGCGCCCGGGTGGTCTGGTCGCGCTGGCCCGGATAGTAGACGAACAGGTCGGCCGGGGGCAGGACAGCGTCGGGCAGCACCAGCCGCAAGCGCCCGCTCTCCAGGTACTTGGCCAGATCCCACTCGGAGCGCATCAGGATCCCATGACCGTCGAGCGCCCAGCCCAGGACGATGTCGCCATCATTGCTCGACAGCGTGCCATGCACCCTGACCATCTCGCCCTGCGTCCCTGCCATGAAGCGCCATATGCCATGCGCGTCGTCGTTCTGGCGATGGATGATGCAGCGGTGATTGGCCAGTTCGGCCAGGCTCGCCGGCGTGCCATGCCGGTCGAGGTAGGCGGGGGACGCGCACAGGAAGCGCCGGTTCGACATGATGCGGCGCGCGTTGAGGCGGCCGTCCGGCAGGGCGCCGAAGCGGATCGCCAGGTCGAAGCCGCTCTCCACGAGATCGATTGCCTTGTCGGTGACTTCGAACTGCACCTCCACGAACGGGTAGCGCTTGGCGAATTCGGAGACGAGAGGGGCGATGGTCGTCCGGCCGAAGCCGAGCGTGGCGTTGATCCGGAGCAGCCCGCGCGGCTCGGCACGGCTGCTGGATATCGCATCCTCCATCTCGCGCACCTGGGCAAGGATCTGCGTGGCGTGCCCAAGGTAGATCTCGCCCTCGCGCGTCAGGCTGGTGCTGCGGGTGGTGCGGTTCACCAGCCGCGCGCCAAGCCGCTGTTCCATTTGCGCGAGCCGCTTGGTGGCTGCCGGTGGCGTCAGGTTCAGCGAGCGCGCGGCGGCCGAGAGATTGCCGTGTCGGGCAATCAACACAAAGAACTCGAGGTCCGAGTTGATATCGGTTTTCACTGATGGAGAAGAGTCGTGTGCGTCCCGGTGGATTTTAATCCTGTTGTCGCCCATGAGGCGACAACAGTTTTAACCAAAAGTGAATAGTGAAATGCGTTCTGGCGAAACTCAGCCACGCGCCGCCTCATTAGGCTGGAGCCTCTCTACCAATCAGTGCACGCCCGGCGTGCCAGTTCCAGGAGACGCGCTCCAATGAAAATCGTGGAAATTCGCGAGAAGACGGTGCCCATCAGTTCGCCGATCCGCAATGCCTATATCGACTTCAGCAAGATGACGCTGAGCGTCGTCGCCGTGGTGACCGATGTCATCCGGGATGGCAAGCCCGTCATTGGCTACGGCTTCAATTCCAATGGCCGCTACGGGCAGGGGCTGCTGATGCGTGAGCGGTTCATCCCGCGCGTGCTCGAGGCGGACCCGGCGGCCTTCATCGACGACAACGGCACCAACCTCGATCCCCACAAGATCTGGGCGGCGATGTTCGCCAACGAGAAGCCGGGCGGCCACGGCGAGCGCTCGGTGGCGATCGGCACCATCGACATGGCGGTGTGGGATGCGGTGGCAAAGATCGAGGGCAAGCCGCTGTTCCAACTGCTGGCGGAGCGCTACGGCGACGGCAAGCCGGAGCGCAAGATCTTCGTCTACGCGGCAGGCGGCTACTACTACCCGGGCCAGGACCACGGCAAGCTCAAGGATGAGATGCGCAGCTATATCGATCGCGGCTATACGGTGGTCAAGAAGAAGATCGGCGGCGCCTCGCTCGACGAGGACCTGCGCCGCATCGATTCGATTCTCAGTGTGCTGCAGGATGGCCAGAAGCTCGCGGTGGATGCCAACGGCCGCTTCGACCTGGACACCGCGGTCCGGTACGCAAAAGCCCTCTCGCAATACGATCTGTTCTGGTACGAGGAGCCGGGCGATCCGCTCGATTTCGCGCTGCAGGCCACGCTGCGCAACTACTACGACAAGCCGATGGCAACGGGCGAGGACCTGTTCTCCATGCAGGACGCGCGCAACCTGATCCGCTATGGCGGCATGCGGCCCGACCGGGACTGGCTGCAGTTCGACTGCGCGTTGAGCTACGGCCTGGTGGAGTACCTGCGCACGCTGGACATGCTGCACGAGCACGGCTGGTCGCGCACGCGCTGCATTCCGCATGGCGGCCACCAGATGTCGCTCAATATCGCGGCCGGGCTTGGCCTTGGCGGCAACGAGTCCTATCCAGACCTGTTCCAGCCCTACGGCGGCTTTCCCGATGGCGTGAAGGTCGATAACGGCTACATCACCATGCCGGACCTGCCGGGCGTCGGTTTCGAAGGGAAGGCCGATCTCTATCGCGCCATGCAGGCCCTGGCGGGCTGATCTGCCCGATCTGCGTTGTCGTGCTCCCCTCTCCCGCCTGCGGGAGAGGGGCCGGGGGAGAGGGCGGGCGCGTGTTACGCCGTTGTGCTGGACGTATCGATCTGCGCCACGCGCGTCTTCAACGCGTCAAGCTCGCGCTCCAGGGAGTCCAGCCTGCGCTCATCAGGGAGGCAAGCATGAGCGAGCACTCGCTGTTGTCGCGCCAAAGTCGCCTGCACAGAACCGGGCGATGGCCGCGCCGATCGACTCGGCAATCCTCTTCCTGTATGCCGGATCTTCAAGCCGGATTTCCTCGGCACGGTTGACGATCACCCCGGCTTCGAACAGCACGGCCGGCATCTTCGTGGTGGCCAGGACCTTGAGTGCATCGAACTGGTAAATGCCCAGGTCCGGGTCGACCAGTTCCCTGCTCTCGCCTTCGATCTTCTCGGCATGGTGCAGGGTAGGGCGCAGGCACTGCTTGCGCAGCTCGGACCCCAGCACGCGCGCGAACCGCAGGCTTTCGTCCGGCTGCCGGTTCTGGCCGGAGAAAAAAATCGAGTAGCCGCTGAAGCTGTCGCTGTACTGCTGCGGCTTGTCCTGATAGGTCCATGCGGAAAGATAGCGCGGCTGGACCGAGTCGTGATGGAGCGACAGGAACAGATCCGCCCCCCGGCGATTCGCCAGTCCGGAGCGGTCTGTCAGCGAGATATCCGCACCGTTCTCATTGGTCTGGAATACCTTTGCGAACCCCATGCCCTCCAGCACGGGCACCAGCGTTGCGGCGAGGCGCGTGTTGAATTCGAACTCGGGCGTGCCACGTGCGCTCGTGGCACCGGGATGCGCCGCCGTATGTCCCGCGTCAATGGCAATCGCGAAACGGCTCCTGTCGCACTGTTGCGATGCCGGGCTCGCCGGGAGCGATAGCGTCAGCGCCAGGCCGGCGAGCACCAGCCGGGCCAATCGCACCGGAGTCAGACACTGCATAACTTGCACCTGCGCCAAATCGATAGGCCCTCGATTCTATCGGGTTGCCACCGGCCTGGACGCCTACATCAACAGCAATGCCGCGCCGCAACCCGTCAGCGCCATCGTCCACACCCGGTCCAGGTTGATCCAGCCGGTTCGCAGGAAACCCAAGCCGATGCGGTCGTACACCAGCAGCGCCACGGTGCCGATGGCAAGCAGCATGGCCAGCGTGTGCAACCCGAGCGCCAGCAGCGCCGGCATGACCGGTCCGCCCGCCGCCGGTGCGCCCGCAGCGGCGCGGCACAGCGGCAGCAGCACCGGCACCAGCATCAGCCCCGCGCCGTGCGTGCCCGCCATCAGGAACGACCATAGGGCGAGCCCGGCCATGCTGGCCTGCATGCCCACGCGAAGCCGCTGGCGGTGGCCCCGCAGGGCATGCCAGGCGGCCCAGCCGATCAGCACAGCGCCGCCTGCGCGCGCCAGCCATTGGGGATCGAGCAGGCTGCCGAGCGTGAGCGTGGCGGCCAGCACCAGGGCCACCGCGATGGCATGGCCGAGCGCGATTGGCAGCAGTGCCAGCAGCACCACCTTGCGCCGCCCGCGATGCAGCCCCAGCGCCACGGCAAACAGCCAGCCCATGGCGGGATTGACGCCGTGGAACAGGCCCAGCGCGGCGATGGCCAGCCACGGCCACCACAGCGGCCACAGGGCGGACCACTGCGCGGCGAATTGCGTGCCCAGCGGCACGCCGGAGGTGGCGAACATGGCAGGAGCGCTATCGGTGTGATGCCGTTATGGCGTTATGGCCGTTATGGCGTTTGAGTCTACGGGTAGCAATACGAATCCGACGAGCAGTCACCACCTTCCAGCCTGACCTGGTGCGGGCGATGCCCCGCCGGCCAGCGCAGGAAGAAGCGCGGGTCGAAGCTGATGCCGCCTTCGGGCGCAGCGTCCAGCTTGACCATCCAGCCGTCGATGCCCTCGGGGTAGAACTGCGCATCGACCGCGCCATAGAGCGAATTGGTGAAGTAGATGCGCCGCCCGTCGCGGCTGACCTCCACCATTTGCGGGCCGCCGTTGAGCGCGGCGCCGCCGGCCCCCGGATGCGTGGCGCGCGAGACGATGCCGCCGATGCGCACGCGGCCGGTCTGCTTGGGCGCGAACGGGTCGGAGACGTCGTACTGCAGCAGGTCGCCGGTGCCCCAGCAGGACACGTAGAGGAAGCGGTCGTCCATCGACAGGTCGATATCGCTGACCAGCGGCGGCACCGCCTTGAAGCCCTTGAGGATGGGCGGCAGCAAGTCCGGGTCCGCGCTTTCCGCGGGGATATCGATGATCTTCCGGATCGCCCATTTGCCTTCGTCCCGGTACCAGACCCAGATGGATGAGGACAGGTCCTTCAGGCTGATCACGCAATTGACGAAGCCGTACGCCTTGGTGGGGTCGTGCGCGGGGCGCAGCTCGAACACGAGCTGGTATTCCTCGCCGAAGTCGATCTCCTGCAGGTGCTTGCGTTTGGTCATGTCCCAGAAATGCAGCCGCCGGCCATAACGCGAGCCGAGCAGGATCTCCGGCACCAGGCCGTCCTCGATCATGTCGGGCGTGCCCCACTCGCTGGTCACCAGCGTGTCGTAGCCAAGGTGCCACCAGCCGTCATAGGCAAAATGCTGCGGGCCGCGCTCTACCTCCCATTGCCCGAGCGGGTCGAAGCTTTGCTGGTCCAGCAGCATGATGCCGCCCGGGCCTTTGCCCTCGCCGTTGCCCAGTGCGGTCACGTAGATGCCGCCGGGGCCGCAATGCACGGTATGCGGTCGCGAATAACCCGTCAGTTCGGCGAGTTCGCCAGGCTCGATGATCCTGGCGATGGCCGGGCGCAGCGGATCGGGCTTGGTGTCGATGATGTAGACGCGCGACGAGCGCAGGCCGGGCACCACCAGGTAGCGCCGCTCCATATGCGGGTGCGGGGCGTTCGGGCACAGGCAGGATGAGCAGGCGTTCCAGCCGAAGTGATGCAGTTCGTCGCCCACGTTGGGCACCGTGACCTGGCCGACGATGGTGCCGTAGGCTTTGGAGGCGGGGTTGACGTCGACTACCGCGATGCCGTCGGGCTGGGTACGCGTGGGATCGAACATCGCCACATAGGCGAGTGCTTCGGGCGGCGCCTTTGCGGCCAGGCGGGGCGACGGGTAGAAACTCGGGTCCGGCTTCCAGGTTGCCATGATGCGCCTCCTCGTACCTTGCCGTGGCGTTTGCTGGCTGCCACTGGCTTTGAACTATAGGACACATAGCGGCGGACGTCGGGCGCCAGGCGCAACGCCAGCGCACCGGCACTACGCCTGTCTCCCCGCCAGGGCCGCGGCCGGCCCGGCCCGGTAGCTGTACGCCAGCGCCAGCAGGATGAAAATCGGCACGGCGAGACACCAGTACGACGCCAGCACATAGGCATACGCGCCGGACACGGCGCCGGCCGCGAACGCGGCGATGGCGGGGACCATCTTGCGCAACCGGTTCTTCGCCGCGGCCACCTTGTCGGCCGAGGCGCTGCGCAGCTCGACCAGGTCGATGATGACCTGCGTGCTGTTGCCCGTCATGATGGTGGTCGGCACGTGGTCGGTCAGCGCGATCCGGGATTGCGCGTTCTGGATCGCCATGGCGGCCACGCCCAGCATCCCGGTTGCGATGGCCGATGGCATGTCGGGCGAGGCCATGGGCGAGGCCACGCAGCCCGCCAGCATGAAGCCGGCAAGCAGCACGCCCTGCGCGACCAGCAGCGGCGGCAGCGGCGGCTTGCCGCGCGCCTGCATGGCATCGACGGCGATCTTGGTCGCCGCCACCGACAGGGCGAACACCGGCAGCGCCAGCAGCTTGGCCAGCACGCCGCCGGTCGCGTGCGCCAGTCCCACGCCGAGCATGACGAAGTTGCCGGTGACATGCGCGGTGAACAGGCCGAACAGGGCAATAAAGCCCACTACATCGACGTAGCCCGCCACAAGGCTGAGCATGGCGGCCTTGAAGACCTCGCGGGCGATTGCCGGCGCTTGCGCGGGCGGCGTGGACTGTGATGTGGTCTGCATGGCTGGATTCATGTTTGTGAAGAGGAGGGCGCTCGCCCGTACTACAGCATAGGACGCGTGGGCCAGTCCAATTGCAAATGTCCTTGATTTTTTCAAAACCCGGTCCATAATGCAAACGTTTGCAAAAAACGGGAACCAGAGACGAATATGGAGACGACACTTGCCCCGAGGCTCGGCCGCGGCCTGGCCGTGGTGGACGACGAACACACGCTCAGCCAGCTGGTCAAGCAGGCCATGCGCGATACCACCGACCCGCGCCTGCGGCAGGTCGTCGACGCGCTGGTCGATCACCTGCACGCGTTCCTGAGGGAGGTGCGGCCCAGTGACGAGGAGTTCGAGTTCGGGCTGCGCTTTGTTGCGGCGCTAGGCCATGCGACCAACGCGACCAACAACGAGGTAGTGCTGGCGGCCGATGTGCTCGGGCTGTCGACGCTGGTCACGCTGATGAACAACGGCATCACCGATGGCCGCACGCCGGGCGCCTTGCTTGGCCCGTTCTATCGCGGCGGGGCGCCGTCTTACGAATGCGGGGATTGCGTGGTGCAAGGCGAGACGCCGGGGCTGCCACTTTTTGTGACGGGGCAAGTGCGCAGCACGGCAGGCGAGCCGCTGGCCGGCGCGCTGGTGGAAGCGTGGCAGGCATCGCCGGTTGGCCTCTACGACAACCAGGACCCGTCGCAGCCGGACAAGAACCTGCGCGGCGCCTTCCGCACCGATGCGCACGGCCGCTTCCATTTCCGCTCGGTGCGCCCGGCAGGCTATCCGGTACCGACGGGGGGCCCCGTCGGCCAGTTGCTGGCCGAACAGAACCGGCATCCCTATCGCCCCGCGCACATTCATTTCATCGCCGCCGCGCCGGGCTATCGCACGCTTGTCACGCAGGTGTTCGCCGACGATTCCGAGCATCTCGAGTCGGACGTGACCTTCGGCGTGCACCGCGAACTGGTTGGCCATTTCCGGCGCGTGGATGAAGGCACGAGCCCATGGGGCGACTTCCCGGCACCGTTCTACACGCTGGATTTCAACTTTGTCCTGGAGCCGGGCGAGCAGACTTTCCCGACACCGCCGATCGACTGATTACCAACCACAGAAGAACCGACAATGTCCATTCAACATCAAGCACCGGCGACGCAACTTGCCGGCAAGGTTGCCGTGATCCTTGGCGGCACCGGCGGCATCGGCATGGCGACGGCGCACAAGCTCGCCATCCTTGGCGCCAGCGTGGTGCTGGTCAGCCGCAATGCCGAGACTTCCGCGCGTGCGGTGGCCGAATTGCCGCCGGGCAACCACCACGCGGCGGTGGCGCAGATCAGCGATACCGCATCGCTGCTGCGCCTGGCCGATGAAGTGAAGGGCAAGTACGGCCGCATCGACATGCTGGTCAACAGCGCGGGCTTTACCAAGGCGATTGCGCATGCCGACCTCGACGCGCTGGACGATGCCCTCATCGATGAGATGTTCGCCGTGAACTGGCGCGGCCAGTTCGCCGCGATCCGCGCCATGGCGCCGCACCTGAAGGCAACGGGCGAAGGGCTGGTGGTCAACGTGGGATCCATCGCGGGGCGTACCGGCATGGGCAGCAATGTCGCGTACTGCGCGGTAAAGGCGGGGCTGGACATGATGGCCATATCGCTAGGCCGCGCGCTGGCGCCGGAGATCCGCGTGCTCAATGTGTCGCCCGGCGTGGTCGACACCGATTTCGTGCCCGGGCGCGACAGCGCCTTCAACGAGCGCGCGGCCAGGACCACGCCGCTCAAGCGCATCGGCAGGCCAGACGACGTCGCCGATGCCATCGTGGCCTGTGCCACCTCGCTGCGCTTTTCCACCGGCACCACCATCGTGGTCGACGGCGGCCGCCAGCTTGGCTGATCGCGTCCCTGACGCATTGTTCAAGATACCAATACCAATACCTTCACCATGCATAGCAGAAAGACCATCATTACCTGCGCCGTCACCGGGAACATCGTCACCCCCGAGCAACACCCCGGCCTGCCGGTGACCCCGGCGCAGATTGCCACGGCGGCGCTGGAGGCGGCCGAGGCGGGCGCGGCCGCCGCCCACATCCATGTGCGCGATCCCGAGACCGGGCGCCCTTCGATGGCGCTCGAGTACTACGCCGAGGTGATCGAGCTGATCCGCAAGCGTAACAAGGCGCTCATCATCAACCTGACCACCGGCCCCGGCGGACGCTTCGTGCCGGGCGAGGACGAACCTCGCAACGCCGCCCCGGGCACCACCCTGGTCCGTCCGGAAGTGCGCGTCGCGCATATCGCCGCGCTGCGCCCGGATGTGTGTTCGCTGGACCTCAACACGATGAATTCCGGCGCGGACGTGGTCATCAATACGCCCCGGAACGTGCGCAAGATGGCGGCCATCATCCGCGAGGCGGGCGTGATGCCGGAGCTTGAGATCTTCGACTCCGGCGACCTCCACATGGCGCGCGACTTCATCCAGGAAGGCGTGCTGGACGGCCCCGGCCTGTGGACCTTCGTGCTCGGCGTGAAATACGGTTTCGCGGCCACGCCGGAGACCTTGTTCTACGCACGCAATATGCTGCCGCCGGGCGCGCACTGGTCCGCCTTCGGCATTGGCCGCGCGGAGTTCCCTATCGTGGCGCAGTCGTGGCTGGCGGGCGGGCATGTCCGGGTTGGCCTGGAGGACAACCTCTACCTGGACAAGGGCGTGCTCGCCCCGGACAACGCGGCGCTGGTCGCCAAGGCGCGCGACATCATCAAATCGCTGGGCGGCGAGCTGGCGTCGCCGCACGAGGCCCGGGCCACGCTCGGCCTGCGGGCGGCATGAACGCGGTGACAAACACCAACACCGACACCAACACCAACACCAACACGAACGCCACATCACCATGAACACTATCCGCGTCTCCCAGAAGGCCGCGAACATCGACGCGCTGCAACTCGAGTTCGTCGGCATTCCCAAGCCAGTGCCCGGCTCCGGCCAATGCGTCATCGAAGTCGCCAGCGCGGGCGTCAACCCGAGCGATGTCAAGGCCACGCTGGGATTGATGCCGCACGCCGTGTGGCCGCGCGTGCCCGGCCGCGACTATGCCGGCGTGGTGGTGGACGGCCCCGCGCACCTGCTGGGCAAGGAAGTGTGGGGCAGCGGCGGCGAGCTCGGCATTCGCCGCGATGGCACGCACAGCCGCTACCTGACGCTCGACGTTGCCGCGGTGCGTGAGAAGCCCGCCAACGTGACGTTGCAAGAAGCCGGCGCGATTGGCGTGCCGTTTGTCACCGCCTACGAAGGCCTGCGCCGCGCCGGCCTGCCGAAGGCGGGCAGCGTGGTGCTGGTATGCGGCGGTAACGGCAAGGTTGGCCAGGCCACCATCCAGATTGCCACCGCGCTGGGCGCGCGCGTCTTTGCCGTGGAGCGCGAGGCCGGGTCGTTTCGCGGCCACGCCAGCAGCACGGTGCGCATGCTGGACGCCAGCCGCGACAACATCGCCGAAGTGGTGCGCAACGAGACCGGCGGGCACGGCGCGGACATCGTCTACAACACGGTCGGCAGCCCGTACTTCGAGCAAGCCAACAAGGCCATGGCGATCGGCGCCGCGCAGATCTTCATCTCGACCATCGACCGGGCGGTGCCGTTCGATATCTTTGCCTTCTACCGCGGCCAGCACACGTATGTGGGCATCGACACGCTGGCCATGGACAGCATCGCGTGCGCGGCGGTCTTCGATCAGCTCGGCGCCATGTTTGCCGCGGGGCAGCTCAAGCCCTTCCCGGTGCATGCGGACTACACCTACCCGCTGACGCGCGCCGCCGCGGCTTACCGCGCGGTGCTGCAGGGCGCCCCGGAACGCGTGGTGCTGATGCCATGAACACGACCCGGTTCGCCGCCGCGCCGGCCTACTTCCCGCCCCGGCACGAGGGGATGCGCTGCCTGCGCCTGCAGGGGCATGAGGCCGGGCCGTCGGCCTCGCTCTGGCTCGGTGTCTCGGTGATCCTGCCGGGCGGCCATACCGGGCTCGATGCTTCGCCGATGGAAAAGCACTATGTGGTGCTGGAGGGGGAAGTCACCATCAGCACCGGGACGCAGGTCGTGCACCTGGCGCAGTACGACTCGGTCTGCCTGGCGCCGGGCGAAGCCCGCAAGGTGGAGAATCCGGGCAACCGTCCCGCCATGCTGCTGCTGGCCATGCCGTACCCGCCTTGAATTTTTACTTTGTTTGCAAACGTTTGCAAATGCTTCAACTTGACCAGGCAAACGACAACAAGAAGAACGCCATCTATTTCGCCATCAACAACCTCGGCGTCGCGGCAGGCGCCGACCCACAAACCTTTGCGCTAGGCATGCGCCACAACTTCTAACCCGCGAACCTGACCATCGAGCCGCCCAGCCCGCCCGGAGCGATCCGGCGGGCCCCGAGGCGGTGGAGGAGACAACCGTGATTCGAAACACCCTGCTGTGCGCCACCCTCGCGGTGAGCGCCATGGGCGCGCTCGCCCAGCCCCAGTATCCCGCCAAGCCGATCCGCCTGGTGGTGCCATTCTCGTCGGGCAGCGCCACCGACATCCTCGCCCGGATCGTCAGCACCCGGCTGGGCGAATCCGGCCGCTATCAGATGATCGTGGAGAACCGGCCCGGCGCGGGCGGCACGCTCGGCGCCGGGCTGGTCGCCAAGGCCGCGCCGGACGGCTACACGCTGATCCTGGTATCGGTCGGGCATGCCATCAATGCCACGCTCTATCCCAAGCTGTCGTACGACACGGTCAAGGACTTCGCGCCGGTGACGCTGGTGGCGACGGTGCCCAACGTGCTGGTGGTGAACAGCGCCAGCAAGCTTGGCTCGGTCAAGGATGTGGTGGCAGCCGCCAAGGCGAAGCCTGGCACGATGAACTTCGACTCGGCCGGGTCCGGCAGTTCGACGCACCTGAGCGGGGAGTTGTTCAAGATGGAAGCCGGCGTGGACATCGCGCACATTCCCTACAAGGGCACGGGCGAGGCGCTGACCGATGTCATGGCGGGCCGGGTCGACCTGATGTTTGCGCCCACTGTCTCCGCCATGCCGTTCGTGCGCCAGGGCAAGCTCAAGGCGCTGGCGGTGACCACGCCGAAGCGGGCCACCGCCTTGCCGGACATCCCGACGGTGGCGGAGTCGGGCTTGCCGGGCTATGCCTTCGAGTCATGGTTCGGCGTGCTGGCGCCCGCGGGCACGCCCAAGGAGATCGTAACCGCGCTCAATGGCGAGATCGCGAAGGTGCTGGCCACGCCGGAGGTGCGCGAGCGGCTGTCGGCGCAAGGCGCCGAAGCGCGCACGTCCACGCCGCAGGAGTTCGAGCGCTACATCAAGGCGGAGATCGCCAAGCTGGCGCCGGTGGTCCGGCAGTCGGGCGTGCAGGCCGGGCAGTAGGCGGCGCGCAAGGCAGCCGGCAAGGCGGCGGGCATCTTCGCTTAAAATGGCGTGTTCTTACTCACCGCAAACCAGCCTTTCTGCCCGCATGGACCAGCGCAAGCGTATTACCCTAAAGGACTTGGCGGCGAAGGCGGATGTCCATTACTCGACCGTTTCCCGGGTGATGAATGCCGCCACGCGGCACCTGGTCGCCGATGAGGTGGCCGAGCGCATCCTGCATATGGCGGACGAGCTCGGCTTCCGGCCCAATCGCATCGCCGCCGGGCTGCGCACCAAACGCTCCGGGTTGATCGGCGTGGTGCTGCCGGATATTTCCAACCCCGTTTTCCCGCCGATCCTGGCCGGGCTCGAGGGCGTGCTGGCCTCGCAGGGCTATGTGCCCATCGTGGTCAACGTAGGCGCCGACAAGACGCGCCAGCGCTTTGTCATCGACCAGATGCTGGGCCGCCAGGTCGACGGCCTGATCCTGGCGACCGTCGAGCGCGAGGATGCCGTGCTGGACTACTGCGTCAAGCAGAACATCCCCGTGGTGATGGTCAACCGCGGGGAGGATCTCGGCCGGGTGCCCTGCGTGGTCAGCGACAACCTGCTCGGGATGCGGCTTGCCGTCGATCACCTGGTGGCGCTCGGGCATCGCCGCATTGGCCATATCGCCGGGCCGGACTCGCTGTCCACCGGCCACCAGCGCAAGCAGGGCTTTATCGATGCGGTGCGGCGCAACAAGCTGCGCAAAAGCGAATGGATGATCGTGGAAGCGGCAAGCTACGGCCGCGAAGCGGGGCGCGAAGCCTGCCGCGCGCTGCTGGCGCAGTTTCCGGCGCTGACCGCGATCGCCGCGGGTAACGACCTGGTGGCGCTGGGATGCTATGACCATCTGCGCGAGGCCGGCATTGCCTGTCCCGCGCGCGTCTCGGTGATCGGCCACAACGATATGCCCTTTGTCGATGCGCTGACGCCTCCGCTCACCACGATCCGGATTGCCGTTCACGAGATGGGCGTGCAAGCGGCGACGCTGCTGCTGGCGCGCATCGAGAATGCGAAGGCCGAAGCTGCCAGCGTGGTGCTGCGCCCGGAGCTGATCGTACGCGGCTCGACCGCGCCGCCGGCGGCGGACTGACGAGGACGCCTGCGCCGCGGCCAGGCGCGCTACAGGCAACCAAGCGCATTTTCCGGGAATCGCGCCGGTGGTCAACTACACATTCATGTAGCTGGCACGGTGCATCGGCTTCAAAGCCAGGCGCAGCAAGGGCTGCAGGCCATCTGCAAGCTGTGCGGAGCCGGCGCGGCAGCGTTTTGGGCCTTGATCTTCCGGCGCCTTGATTCATAATGCAAACGTTTGCAAAATCGACGCGATAATGCCGGAAAGCGGGAGGCTGGCGGCCCATTGCGGCAGGTGCCTGTGCATGGGCTCACGCCCCCGTTACACCCAGGGATGGGCGGTGCACACCCCTGGATAATGGCCTGCCTCATGCGGATAGGGAAGAATCGCGCAGCCCGCCCGGCGGGTTGGCGCATCTCGCGCTGCGGATTTTCCCGGAACTTGAGAAGAAAGGACTTCAATGATCATCGCTCGCCTCGTCTCCAGGTGCCGGGCATAGGGCGCGGCATGGCGACACCCGGCAGCTATCCCAGCCCTGGCGGCGCGTGGCTCGTCGACGACGGCGTGGTGCTGGTCGTTGACGATGACGCGGCCCTGCGCGATGGCATTGCCAGCCTGTTCCGCTCGATGGATATCCAGGTCAGGACCTTTGCCTGCGCGGCCGAGTTCCTGTGCTTCCCCATGCCCGACGTGCCGTGCTGCCTGGTGCTGGATGTGCGCCTCAGGGGGGCCAGCGGGCTGGAGCTGCAGGCCATGCTGGCCGAGGTGGGCTGCCCCGTGCCGGTGGTGTTTATCTCCGGCCACGCGGACGTTGCCATGTCGGTCATGGCGATGCGGGCCGGCGCAACCCATTTCCTGACCAAGCCGTTCCGCGACCAGGACCTGCTCGATGCGGTGACGGAAGCCCTCGGCAGGGACGCGCAGCGGCGCGCTTGCGAGCGGCGCGGGCGCGAATTGAAGGCCGCGTTCGATACGCTGACATCGCGCGAGCGTGAAGTCATGGCGCTGGCGGCGGCGGGCCTGATGAACAAGCAGATTGCCGACGACGTGGGCCTGAGCACGGTCACGGTCAAGATCCACCGGGCGCAGGCCATGAAGAAGATGGGCGCGCGCACCTTTGCCGAGCTGGTGGTGATGGCGCACGTGCTTGGCTTGACCGACGCGGCGGCCCAGGCATGATCACGCTACGTTTCGCGCCGCAGGCGAATGGCCCATGAGACCGTGCTCCCCACGCCATTCGCCGCGCAACTCTCTACGCAAGGGCAGCCTGGGCAACGCCCGCGCGAGGCGGCGCGGCCTGCATGAGAGCGAGGCCTCTCTGGCCGAGGGCCAGCGCATCAGCAAGACCGGCAGCTGGCAGTGGTGGCCGGCGCGGCGCGAGATGCGCTGGTCGGCGGAGATGTACCGGCTCTTCGGGCTCGACCCCGACCCTGGCACGCCGGGCATGCACACGCTGGTGGCGATGATCCATGCCGACGAGCGTGCCCGCGTGCTCGGCGGCATGGCCCGCGCGTGCAAGGAGGGCGTGCCGTTCCAGCAGGAGTTCCGCATTGTCTGCCACAACGGCGAAGAGAAGCACCTCATCTGCGTGGGACAGCCGCGCCGGGACAGCGAGCACAGCCTTGGCTTTGTCGGTACCGTGGCCGATATCACGGAGCGCCGCCGCGCCGAGGAAGTGCTGCGCGTGGCGCAGGCGGAACTGGCGCACGTGTCGCGCATCGCCGTGCTGGGCGAACTCACGGCATCCATCGCGCACGAAGTCAGCCAGCCACTGGCTGGCATCATCACGTATGGGGAAGCCTGCCTGCGCTGGCTGGACCGGCCGCAACCCAACCTGGAGGAAGCGCGCAGCGCGGTGCAGCGCATGATCAGCGAGGGCCGGCGCGCCAGCGCCGTCATTGGCCGCACGCGCGCGCTGGCGGCCAAGAGCGCGCCGCAGCGCGCGCCCGTGGACCTGGGCGCGGCCCTGGATGAATCCCTGGCGCTGCTGATGCCGGAGATGCGCAACCAGGGCGTGGCGGTGTCCGCCCATGTGGTGCCGGGCCTGCCGGCGGTGCTGGGCGATCGCATCCAGCTGCAGCAGGTGCTGATCAACCTCCTGCTCAATGCCATGCAGGCCTGCGCGGCGGTGCCCGCCGGCCAGCGTTCGATCCTGGTGCGGTGCGAACGGCTCAGCGCCGCGCCGCCGCGGGTGCTCTGCACGGTGCAGGACACGGGCCCGGGCATTGCGCCGGCGAATATCCCGAACCTGTTCGACGCGTTCTTTACCACCAGGCCCGAGGGCCTGGGCATGGGCATGGGAATGGGCTTGTCGATCTGCCGCTCGGTGGTGGAGTCGCACGGCGGGCGCATCTGGGCCGACGAGCAGCCGGGCACGGGCGCCACATTCCGCTTTACGCTGCCCGCGCGGGAAACGCGCTTATGATGGGCGTTTGACACAAGTCATCCCGCAGCAGGTGTGGCGGTTTTTACACATGCATTCTCCCGATATTTCGCTTGGCGCCGCGATTCCCGCCGATGCACCCTCCGCCCTGGCCATGCTGCTTGGCGACATCGACCGTGCCCAGGATATCGAGGGGCTGGCGGGCGCCGTCTGCACCGCCGCCAGGCTGCTCGGGTTCAATCATTTCTATTTGCGCTACAGGGGGCTGCCGGGATCCGACGCATCCGGCGCTGCTAGTGCCGGTTCGCTGACCAGCCTGCCTGGCGGCGCCAGCCTGCCGCTGGAAGCCCACGGCGAGGCCCTGGCAGCGCTGGTGGTCAAGGCGCGCGATTCCCTGGGGCCGGTGGTGTGCAGCAGCGGGGAGCCCTTGGTGCGGGTCCCCGGCGACGCGGCGCTGGCGCGGGCCGAACTGGACCGCCGGCTGACCGCGGCCATTGCCTTTTCCGCCAGCATGCCAAGCCGCGAGATGGGCACGCTGGCGCTGCTGTCGCTCGATGGCAGCGCGGGCGACGATGAGGCCGCCGTCTGCCGCGCGCGCCTGTTTGGCCCGTCCATCACGCAAGCCGTGCTCGACCGCTTCTGCGTGATCGCGCGCGGGCGCGCCGGGCCGGCGGTGGCGCTGACGGCGCGGGAGCTGGAGGTGCTGCGTTGGGTGGCGCTGGGCAAGACTTCCTGGGAGGCCGGGCAGATCCTCGGCATCTCCGAGCACGGCATTTCCCACCACATGCGCAACGTGATGCGCAAGCTCGATGTGGGAAACCGCTTGCAGGCGGTGCGCACGGCGATTGCCCTGGGGCTGCTGCCAGGCGAATAGCGCGGCCCGGCTGGTGTGGGTAATCCTGCGTATTCCTCACAAGCCTGCACAAGCCTGCACAAGCCCGCGCTACTCGCCCACCGGCGCCATGGCCACCTGCCAGCGCGGCGGGCTGCCGATGCTGGCGCTCAGGTGCTCGCAGAATGCCCGCACCTTGGCGCTGGCACGCGGCAGCGCGCGCAGCAGGTAGATGCCGGTATCCGGTTGCGGGGCCAGCCCATCCATTTCCAGCTCGATCAGACGGCCATCGCCGATATCGCCGCCGATCGACCAGTCCGGCATCAGGGCAATGCCCAGCCCCTGCAGCACCGATAGCCGCCGCGCATCGCAATCGTCGCACTCGAAGGCGAACATGGCCTGTTGCGCGACGTCGCCATCCAGCAGCTCCCGCCAGCCGCGCATGCTGGTGCTGTGGCGGCGGTCGATCAGCCGGTGGCTGCCCAGCTCGCTGGCGTGCCGCGGCTTGCCGTGGCGCGCCAGGTAGGCCGGCGCAGCGCAGATCACGTAACGCTGGCTGGCCACGCGCTGGGCGATCAGGCTGCTGTCCGCCTGCTGGCCCACACGGATCACCAGGTCGATGCGTTCCACCACGGGGTCGACGATGCGCTCGGTCAGGTCCAGCTCGATGGCCAGGCGCGGGTACTTGTCATAGATGGCGGCCAGGTGCGGCACCACGTGGCGCCGGCCAAAGGCGGGCAGGCAGCTTACGCGCAGCAGGCCGCTCACGCCTTGCTCCAGCGAGGTGACCTCGCTGCGCGCGTCGGTCATGTCGTGCAGGATCTTGACCGCGCGCTCGAACAGCAGGTTGCCGGCGTCGGTGCGGACCAGTGCGCGGGTGGAGCGGGTAAACAGCGCCACCTGCAGCTCGTTCTCCAGCGAATCGATCTGGCGGGCCACCGATGAGGCCACCATGCCCTTGCGGCGGGCCACGGCGGAGAAGCTCCGCGCCTGTGCCACCTCGACAAAGATCGAAAGATTCTCAGCAAATTTCGCCGATTCCATTTGTGCGTCCTGTGCAAAGGCATTTCGCGGCCAGACCCGATTGCCCCGGCCGATGCTACAGGTTAGCATCGATCGCAGGCCTCCTGCTCGGGCCATCTTGGCGAATTTGGCAAAAGCAGAGCATCGAGCACCCGCCTCGGCGGGCACGGTGCGGCGAGGCACGATCACAACAGGAAAACATAATGACGATAAGACTGGAGACTAGCAGGCCCGATCAACCCGTCGTCGCCGCGCGCGGCAAGGCGGTGCTGCGGCGCATGGCCGCCACGGCCGCGCTGGCGCTGGGCTTTGCCGGGGGCGCGCACGCGCAGGCCTACCCGGCCAAGCCGGTCACGCTGATCATCCCGTTCGCGGCCGGCGGCACGGTCGACAAGGTGGGCCGCCAGATCCAGGAGGACTTCCGCAGCCGCCTTGGCCAGACGGTGGTCATCGAGAATCGCGCCGGCGCGGGCGGCACCATCGGCACCGGCGCCATCGCCCGCAGCGCGCCGGACGGCTACACGGTGGGGATGATCTTCGACTCCTTCGCCACCGAATCCTCGATGTATCCGAAGCTGCCCTACGCGCCCGAGCGGGACCTGACCGGCGTGTCGTACATGGTGCGCTCGCCCATGGTGCTGGTGGTGCCGGCCAGCTCGCGGTTCCAGACGCTGCAGGATTACGTGGCCGCCGCCAGGAAGCCGGCCACCGTTTCCTATGCCTCGGTGGGCGCCGGCAGCTCCAACCAGCTGGCGGCCGAGCTGTTCCACGAGACCGCGGGCACCAGCGGCATCCACACGCCTTACAAGGGCGGCGGCCCGGCCATCTCGGATCTGCTTGGCGGCCACGTCGATTCGATGATTGCCAGCTTGCCGCTGGTGCTGCCGCATATCCAGGGCGGCAAGCTGCGCGCGCTGGCGGTGACCTCGCCCAAGCGCGATGCGCACCTGCCCGCGGTGCCGGCGATTGCCGAGACCTACAAGGGCTTCGAAGTCTATTCGTGGGTGGGCATGATCGCGCCGGCCAAGGCGCCCGAAGCCATCCTGAACCGGCTCGCGGCGGACATGAGCGCCACCCTGCGCGACCCCAAGGTGGCGCAGCGCCTGGCCGACGGTGGCTTCGAGGTGGTGGCGGGCGGCCGGCAGGAGATGAATGCGCTGGTCAAGAGCGAATCCCAGCGCTGGGCCCGCGTGATCAAGAGCCGCAATATCGTGGCCGACTGAGCAAGCGCATCATGAAATCCTTCGTCTACCAAAGCCATCCGCAGCGCGTGGTGTTTGGCGCCGGCGCGCTGGGCCAGCTCGGTGCCGAGATCGACGCGCTGGGCGCGCACCGCGTCCTGGTGCTGTCCACGCCAGGCCAGCGCGGCCAGGCCGAGCACGTGGCGGACATGCTGGGCGCGCGTGCCGCGGGCGTCTTCGACGGTGCCGTGATGCACGTGCCGATCGAATCCGCGCGCGCCGCCCGCGAGCAGGCCGCGCGCCTGGGCGCGGATTGCGCGGTGGCGATCGGCGGCGGCTCCACCATCGGGCTGGGCAAAGCCATCGCGCTGGAGTCGGGCCTGCCGATCGTGGCGGTGCCCACCACGTACTCGGGCTCCGAGATGACACTGATCTTCGGCCTGACCGAAGGCGGCATCAAGCGCACCGGCCGCGACGCGCGCGTGCTGCCGCGCACCGTGGTGTACGACCCCGAGCTCACGCTCGGCCTGCCGCTGATGCTGAGCGTGACCAGCGGCATCAACGCCATCGCGCACGCCGCCGAAGGGCTCTACGCCAGCGACGCCAATCCCGTCACCAGCCTGATGGCCCGCGAAGGCATCGCCGCGCTGGGCCGCGCGCTTCCCGCGATCCGCCAGGCGCACGCCAGCGGCAGCGCGCCGGACATGCTGGCCGCCCGCAGCGATGCGCTGTATGGCGCGTGGTTGTGCGGCAGCGTGCTGGCCAACGTTGGCATGTCGCTGCACCACAAGCTGTGCCATACGCTGGGCGGCAGCTTCAACCTGCCGCACGCCGAGGTGCACACCATCGTGCTGCCGCACGCGCTGGCCTATAACGCGAGCGCCGCGCCGCAGGCGATCGCCACGGTGGCATCGGCGCTTGGCGCGGCGAGCGCTCCACAAGCGCTGTTCGATCTGGCCCGCGACAATGGCGCACCGGTTGCGCTGCGCGATATCGGCATGCAGCTCGCCGATCTGGATCGCGCTTGCGAGCTCGCCTTGCTGGACCAGTACCCGAATCCGCGAGCGCTGGAGAGGGCGGCGATCCGGCAACTGCTGCAGGATGCGTTCGAGGGGGCGCGGCCTGCGGCATGAGGGCCGCAATCAGTGCGCTGACGCCGCCACCCGCTTACCCACGTATTCGCCGATAGCCAGCGATGCTGTCAGCCCGGGCGACTCGATGCCAAACAGGTTGAGCAGGCCGGGAATCCCGTGCTCGCTACGCCGGCGCCGATTACGGCGCAGTCAATGCGTTCCATTTGGGATGGCTCCAGGTGATTGGGGGGCGATTGGGGGGCGATTGGGGTTGTTGGTTGCAACTGCAACTGCAACTGCTTAACGTCAAAATCAACTGCAGTTTCACCACCCCTGCGGGGCGGCGACCTACTTTTTTGTCTTGCCAAAAAAGTAGGCAAAAAAGGCGCGCCGGATGGGGCGACACCCCCTCGGGATTCGACGAAAAGAGCGGCCGGGACCCAAACTCGCATCGCCTTAAGGCGATACTCAGACATGGGTCCCTCTTTTCCGCTCTTTTCGCCGAATCCCGAGGCGCCCCATACGGCCTCTGCACACCTTGACGGCTCGCTTCGCATCGCGCTGGGGTGATTCCCGCCTGACTGGCGGGAATCACGGCCGAACCGAATCGATGTCCCAACTCTCCTGCCGGTTTTCTCCCCTCTCCCACTTGTGGGAGAGGGGCCGGGGGAGAGGGCGGGCGCTTGCAGGAACGAGGCAACTCACCTACCAGCAGGTTTGGGTGTGACCCGCCTGGGGGCGGGTCACACGGCTTGCCCGACTTCACCTGTCAGCTCAGCTTGATGCTCACGGATTGGGCTTGGCGTCACCCATCGCGCAGGCGACGCAGTGCCTTGCCAGCACATCCGTCGGGTCGATCAGCGTGATGACGCGGCCGTTGGCACAGCGTATTTCCGCCTGTGGGAGGAGCAAGGGCAATTCGGTGCAGGCCAGGATGACGATTCCGACATCGCGGGCCGCCATTTCCTCGACCGCCGCGACAAGGTCGTCGACGCATTCACCAGTCGTAAAGCCGGCCTTGACACCATGAGGACCGTAGATGGCACGCATCACGCGAGCCTGGAGACCGGGGCCTGGCACGACCTGCTCGAAACCATGGGCTTCAAGGGCTTTCTGGTACACGCCGCTGGCCACCGTGCCGGAAGTGGCCAGTACGCCGACCTTGTGCAGGCCTGGAAACGTCTTGCGCAAGAACTCCGCCGTGACCGTCAGCATATTGACGATCGGGATATTGAGATAGGGCTGCACGCGCTCGACAAAGGCATGCGCCGTGTTGCACGGAATGGCAATGATGTCGGCATCTCCCGCCTCCAGCTTCTTGCAAGTGGCATACAAGGAAATCGTCGGGTCGGGTCCCTCGCCAACGAGGTTCTCGGTGCGATCCGGAATTTGCGGATTCTGCTCGACCAGCAGCTTGATATGGTCCTGGTCGCGCGCCGCGGGCGTATGGCGAACGATCTTCTGGATGAAGTCGACGGTAGCAGCGGGACCGACGCCGCCCACCACGCCGACCTTGAACTGTTTCCCGGGCGCCGCATACTGACCTGAAACCACGTACTGCGCATAGGCGAGATTCGAGTCGACAACCGGCACCGGCAGGGGCCCGATTTCGTCGAGCACAAGGGAGATCTCGGTCATGCCGGGCAGGATCAGTTGCGCGCCCTGGCCGATCAGGTCGCGACAGGCATCGCGCAACAGTTCGATAGGGCGGCCACGCAAGTTTCCGCTCTTGATGCCGTCGGCGTCATACACCGCGCGCGTCACGCGATCCACGCCGCCTTCGATCCGTGGGTGCAATACCTCGAACTCCGGGCTGGCGAAGTAGCGCTCGAACAGATGCTTGCCGCGCGTGTAGTCCGACCCGAGCACGCCTACGCGCCGCAGCGTCGGGAACTTGCGCCGCACATGGTTGTGCAGCGCCTCCATCATGTCGATGATGGGGAGCGGAGAGTTCGCCGCCAGTTCGTCGATGAAGGTGTGGCTGAGAAAGCAGGGCAGCACCACTGCATCGATGCCGCGCCGCTCGAAGGCGCGAATCATGTCGAAGATGTACAGTTTGCGCTCCGTGGTCGCGGCCGTGGTGAGGCTCGCGTTTCGAAACGGATGCTGCTCCAGGACGATGTCGAAGTGTTCCGAATCGTTGCGTGCAGGCGTCGACTTGATCAGCTTGAAGAACACGTCGGCGCTAGCCAGTGCACCAAGACCACCGATCACGCCAAAGGAGCGGCGGCCTTGCGCCGCGGGTATCGTAGTCATTTCACTTCACCCTGCAAGCTGTCGAAGCTTTGTTCCTCGCTGCGCGTGGCCCGGCGCGTCTCCCATTTCGCAATGGCCGCGGTGGCGATGCTGTTGCCGATGACGTTGGTTGCGGTACGCCCCATATCCAGTACCTGGTCGATCGCAAGGATGAGCACGACGCCGGACGGCGGCAAGTGGAACATCGGCGCGACGGCGGCAACCACCACCACCGAGCCCCGTGCAACGCCCGCCATGCCCTTGCTGCTCACCATCAGCACCAGCAGCATCAGGATCTGTTGCGACACCGGCATGTCGATGCCGAACGCCTGCGCGATAAAGATCGCCGCAAACGCCTGGTACATCATCGAGCCGTCGAGATTGAATGCATAGCCCAGGGGCAGGGTGAAACCAACCACCTTCTTGTCGACGCCGAACGCCTCGAGCTTCTCGGTCAGACGCGGATACGCTGCCTCGCTGCTGGCGGTGGAGAACGCGAGCATGGCCGGTTCGCGCACGGCCTTCAGGAGCGCCCAGATCGGGCGGCCCAGGAAGGCATGGCCGACGCCGATCAGCAGGGCCCAGAGCACGGCGAGTCCAATATAGAAGCTGCCGATGAGCTTGCCGTAGGTCGTCAGCACATCGAGCCCGTGCAGCGTGATGGCCGATGCGATGGCGCCGAATACGCCGATCGGCGCGAGCGCCATGACATAGTCGGTGAGCTTGAGCATCGCGGGCACCAGCGCATCGACGGTGCGCACAAGCGGCGTCACCCGCGGGTCGTTCCTGAGCACGCCGAGCACGACACCGAAGAGCACCGAGAAGACCAGGATCTGCAGGATGTCGTTGCGCGCCATCGCGTCGAGAAGGCTGGTCGGGAAGGCGTGGGTTATAAAGTCCCTGAAGTTGAGGCCAGCCGTATTCAGGCCCGTCGCGACATCGGCACTGCTCGGCGTCAGGTTCAGGCCCGCGCCGGGTTGCAGCAGGTTGGCGAGCATCAGCCCGAGGGTGAGCGACATCAGGGATGCGCAGACAAACCAGCCCACCGAGCGCATGCCGATGCGGCGCACATCGCTGGTCCCTTCCATGCCGGACAGCCCCGAGACCAGCGTCGCGAACACGAGCGGCGCGATGATCATCTTGATCAGGCGGAGAAAAATGTCGGTGATGATCGAGAAATAGCCGGCAATGGCTTTGGCTGAGTCGGCGTCCGGCGCCATTTTGTGGCAGGCGTAGCCGACGGCGATGCCGAGCACCATGCCGGCGAGAATATAAGCGGTGAGGCGGTTTTTCATCTTGCTCCGTCCAGTGAGGTCTCATGCCGGAATCAACCGGGGCTGAATCCGTGGCCTGTTGCACGGCGCCGGCCCGCCGGTGAAACCGGGGCCTGGCTTGGGAGGCCGGTGCGGTCAGTGCATGGACGGATACTACGAAAGGGAGCGGGCCCCGTGATGCGAGTCCCGCAAGCCCTCATGCCTGCGGCGCATAGTTCGGGTAAACGAGCGTGCGCCCCGCTCCTGCGCGCTCAGAGCGTGCTGAGATAGCGCCAGAGCGTATCGAGGAGTTCGTTGCGGTTGTATTGGTTCCGGTACACGCGAAGATCCAGGTCGATGGACCAGGACGGGCCGCCGGCGGGGACCAGGGCCCCGGAGGCCAGCTCTGCCTCGATCGAGCTTTTCGGTAGCCAGGCAATGCCTTCTCCCGCCACCAGCATCTTTTTGAGCACCTCCGCCATATCCGACTCATAGTCGAGGCGGAGCACGGGCTGCGTGTCGGCACGGCTCAACAACAGGGCGAGGCAACGGCCGAAATAGCTCGTGCTGGTATAGGAGATCAATGGCAAGGGATGGCCGGGCGTGCCCGGCAGCCGATGCAAGGGCCCCAGCCGCTGGTTGGGCTTGCTGACGGGCATGAACGTATCCTGTCCCACGGTCAGATACGGGTACCTGACCGGGTCCAGGTGCAAGGGCAGGCCCGGGTGGTCGTAAGCAAACATCAGGTCGCAATTGCCATTGACCAGGGTGAGCACGGAATCATGCACATTGGTGGGAATCACGCGCGCGCGCAGGTCGCCGACATGCCTGCGCACGGCGTTGAACCAGCCCGGCAGGAAGTTCAGGGATATCGTGTGTCCGGCCGCGATCTGAAGGCCGGGTCCTGGCATGCGATGTTCGGACCGGATAATGGCGCGCGTATCGACCAGTTTGCTCAGGACGTCGTCCGCCGCTTCCTCGAACAGGCGCCCGGCGGGCGTGAGGGTGGGGGGGTAAGTGCTCCGGTCGACAAGGTCGGCGCCCACCCATTGCTCGAGCGCCTGGATGCGTCTGCTGAAGCCCGACTGGGTGACGTTGCGGATCTCCGCCGCGCGTGAAAAGCTCTGGTACTGCGTGAGGGCAATGAAGTCCTCGATCCATTTGACTTCCATGTCCATGCCTCCGGCGGTGATGCGACTGCACGGAAGGCTATCCGCTCCGATCCTGCGCAGTGGCTAGCGTTTACCCTATCTATGCCTTATCCGCATGACGGCATGCGGTACCAGCATCACGTCCTTTTTTGCGCCTCCTACTATCCGCTCAAGACTGCTGGCATCCGCTTGGTGCATTCCCCGAGCCAGGATCAGCGTGGCTGCTGTCAGTCGATCCTCACCGGTGTTCTCCGGGTGCCGCAAGGCATGGTGGCGGAGAACACCATGGCCGACTCGACCCGACTCGACCCGACTCAATGCGAGGCCGGCCAGCCGCTCAGACATTCACGTATTCAGGGAACAGAAATGAAAGCCGCTTTCCATATTCGGTCGCTTGTCGTCATTGCCGCGTTTTCGACAATGCACTGTGCTCAGGCGCAAGCCCAGGCCCAACCCATGCCCGCGGCGACGAAGTCGCTGCCGCACGTCGTGATCCTCGCAACGGGAGGCACCATCGCGGAAACAGGGGCGGAAAAGACCACGGTCGTTGGCTATTCGACCAACAAGGTGGCAATCGAGCGGCTGGTCGATGCGGTGCCGGAAATGCGCAAGGTGGCCAATATCAGCGGCGAGCAGGTCTACCAGATCGATAGCTCGGACATGGATGTCGATCACTGGCTCAACCTGGCCAAGAAAGTGAATGCGGCACTGGCGCAGCCCGACGTGGCGGGTGTGGTGGTCACGCACGGCACCGACACGATGGAGGAGACGGCGTACTTTCTCAACCTCACGGTGAAGAGCCGCAAGCCGGTCGTGCTGACTGGCTCGATGCGGCCTTCCACCGCCCATAGCGCGGACGGTCCCCTGAACCTCTACAACGCCGTCTCCGTGGCGGCGAGTCCGAACGCCGTCGGAAAGGGCGTGCTGGTCGTGATGAACGATCACATCCTCGGGGCGAGGGACGTCACCAAGACGAATACCTTTACGGTGGACACCTTCAAGGCGCCGGAACTGGGTTCGCTTGGCTATATTCAGGGGGGCAGGACGGAGTTCTATCATGTGTCCACCCGCAAGAACACGGCTGACTCGGAGTTCGATGTGACGAACCTCACCGCTTTGCCGCGGGTCGATATCGCCTACAGCTACGCGGAGGTCACGCCTTCGGCGCTCAACGCATTCGTCGGGGCAGGCAGCAAGGGCGTGGTCTATGCCGGCGTCGGCGATGGCAGCGTGTCGACCAAGATGTTGCCGGCGCTCGTTGCCGCGCACGGCAAGGGCGTCACCATCGTGCGCTCGTCCCGCGTGGGCCAGGGCATTGTGGCCCGCAACGGCGAGGTGGATGACGACAAGCAGGGCTTCGTCGTCTCGGACACGCTCAATCCGCAGAAGGCGCGCATCCTCTTGATGCTGGGCTTGACGAAGACCTCCGAACCGCGCGAGCTCCAGCGCATGTTCAATACTTATTGATCAGGAGAGGACAGCAGACCCGCTACTTCGAGCGGGCAGCGTAATGTCCCGCTGCCCGCTCGAACAGCGTGGCAAAGTGCTGCGCGGCCGGCGTGAGCGGGACCCCGGCCCGCGAAATCTGGACGATATCGGGGCCGTCGATGCGTTCCTTGATGGGGATCGCCTCGATCACGTGGGATAGCAACGGCGAGTTGACCCATTGCCTGGGCAGCACCGCCAGCGCGTCGGTCGAGCCGAGCAGCACTGCCACGCCGACCATGGATTCCGCCTGCGTCATGGCCACGGGTGTCCTCAGGCCATGGCTGCTGAACAGTTCCTCGAACTCGGCTTCGACGCGTTCGCGCACGCCGGTCAGGATCCACTCTTCGTCCACCAGTTCCTTGAGCCGCTTCGCTGCGCGCATGGGGTGGCCTTTGCGGCAAACCACGAGGCGCTCGTTCTGGAAGAGCAACTGGATCTGGTACGCATCGCCGATGGCACGTACCGGCCGCGGACAGATGCAGAAATCCAGCGTGCCATCCTGCAGCCTTGCTTCCAGCGTGGAGAAGAAGCCTTCGACCATGCGCAAGCGAATGCCAGGGTATTGCTTGCGGAAGGCCGTATGGACTTCGGCCGCCATGCCCAGCCACACCGCGCTCGACAGGCCAACGCAGACCGCGCCCGTTTGCGTCCCGAGCAGCTGCGCCACCTCATCCTGCGCCCGCCTGATGTCCTCCATCGCCGAGTGCATGCGACTGAAAAACGCCTGCCCGATGGCGGTAAGGCTGACGCCCCTGGCGTGCCGCTCCAGCAGGGGCGTGCCGAGTTCGCCTTCCAGTTCTTGCAGGCTGCGAGTCAGCGCGGGCTGGGACAGGCCGAGCTTGCGGGCGGCGCCTCTGACGCTTCGCGTTTCTGCGATGGCGATGAAATCGCGCAGGTGATGCAGTTTCATGCTGATAACCAGTAGGCATCGACGGAGTGATTTTGCCATCTTTCAGCATCCGCATGGCGCGTCTAGTATCCAGTCAAACAAACATCAAAACCAGATAAAACCAAACGGAGACACAGATGATTCGAGGCCCCCTCGCGGCGGCTGTCGCGGCTGCATGCATACTCAGCGCGCTGCCGGCACACGCCGAGACATTCCCTGCCAGGCCAGTCCACCTGCTCAGCCCGTTCCCGGCAGGCAGCGGCCCGGATGCGGTCTCCCGCATGATTGGTGACCGGCTCGGCCGGGACTGGAACCAGCCGGTGATCGTCGACGCCCGCCCGGGCGGCAACGGCTTCATCGCCATGGAGGCCACCCGCCGCTCGCCCGCCACCGGGTACGAGCTGGGCATCGCGGACGTAGGCCACCTGGCCATCAATCCCAGCCTGTTCAAGAAACTGCCTTACGACCCGGTGAAGGACTACGTGCCCGTCACCGGGCTGTACCGGACCGCCTTTTTCGTTGTGGTCTCATCGCACAGCCCCATCAAGTCCATCCCCGCGCTCCTGAGTGCCGCCAAGGCCGGCCCGAATGTGGTGTCGTATGGCTCATGGGCGGTTGGCAGCCCCGGCCACCTGGGCGCCGCCCAGCTTGAGGCCGCCACTGGCACGCAGATGCTGCACGCGCCGTTCAAGGACACCGCGCAGCTCTATACCGCCGTGGCCAATGGCGAGGTGACCTGGGCGCTGGGCTCGTACGCCACGGCCGGCCCGCTGATCCTGGCGGGCAAGCTGCGCGTGCTGGCGGTGGCGGACCACAAGCGCTCCATCGCCTTGCCCGAGGTGCCGACGATCGAGGAGGCCGGTGGCCCGCGCGGCATCGAGGCCTCGACCTGGGTTGCGCTGCTGGCGCCTGCCGGTACGCCGCCGGAGCGCGTATCCGCCATCGGCAGGGCGGTGCGCGAAGCGCTGGATACGCCCGAGGTCAAGGCCAAGATGGCCACCTTCGGTTTTGTGCCGGCAGGCAGCACCGGCGAACAGGTTTCCGAATGGATGCGCAAGGACACGCCGCGCTACGCGGACATGGTCAAGCGCACCGGCGCCACCATCAACTGATTGGAAGACCCATCGTGAAGACAGTGCAAACCGACGTCGCCATCATCGGCGGCGGGCCGGCCGGGCTCATGCTGGCCATCGAACTGGGATGCCGCAACGTGCGTTGCGTGCTGCTGGAAGATGACCTGGATCCACCTGCCTTTCCCAAGGCCAACGCGACGTCTTCGCGCACGATGGAGCATTACCGCCGCCGTGGCTTTGCCCAAGCCATCCGCGCGCTAGGCCTGCCCCCGGCGCATCCACAGGACGTGGTCTATCGCACGCAGCTCTGCGGCGTTGAGCTGGCCCGGTTCAAGATCCCGTCCCGCGAGCAGGCCCGGTCCCGCGCCTCGGTTGGCGACTATGGCGACGCTGCCTGGCCCACGCCTGAGCTGCCGCACCGCGCGCAGCAGATGTATATAGAGCCGGTGCTGCGCCAGCAGGCGGCTAGCTATGGGAGCGTGCAGCTGCATCTCGGCCAGCAGGCCATGGCGGTCGCGCAAACGGATGACGGTGTCACTGTCGACGTGATGCCGGCCGACGGCGGCGCGCGCTGGCAGGTCAAGGCAGGCTTCCTGGTGGGCTGCGATGGCCCACGCAGCCTGGTGCGCAAGTCGCTGGGCATTGCGTACTCCGGGCAGGGCGGCGAGCAGCGTGACTTCTTTGGCGGGCAGATGCTGTCGATCTACTTCCGCTCCAGGGATCTCTATGCGGCGCTGGGCAAGGACCGCGCATGGCAGTACTGGGCCGTGAACGCGCAGCAGCGCGGCCTGTTGATCGCGATCGATGGCGTCGAGACGTTCCTGCTGGCCATCCAGCTCGAAGCCGGCCGCGATACGCAGGACATCGACCCGGCTGCGGTATCGCGCGCGGTGGTCGGCGCCAGCTTTGATTTCAACCTGATCGCGATGATGCCCTGGGTGGCCGGCTACACGCTGGTGGCGGACCGCATGTCGTCGGGCCGGATGTTCCTGGCCGGCGACGCCGCGCACCTGTTCACGCCGACCGGCGGCATGGGCTACAACACCTCCATCGATGACGCCGTCAACCTCGGCTGGAAGCTCGCCGCGGTGACACAGGGTGCCGCGCCGGCCGCGTTGCTCGACACGTACGACGCCGAGCGCCGGCCCATCGCACTGCGCAACACAGCCTTTGCGCGGCGGATGGCAGACAGCATCGGCAATATCCGGGTCGGCGCGGAAGTCAGCGCGGCAGGCCCTGCAGGCGAGAGCGCACGCGCCGCGCTGGGCCAGGCGCTGGCCAGCCATGTGAGCAAGGAGTTCAACATCCCGGGTTTGCAACTGGGCGTGCGCTACGCCGGCAGCCCGATCGTGGCGAGCGATGCCGCCACCCCGCCGCCTGACGATCCCAATCGCTATGTGCCCAGCGCCTACCCGGGCGCCCGCGCGCCGCACGCCGTGGTCGGCGGCAAGGTGCTGTTCGACCTGTTCGGCCGGGATTTCACGCTGCTGGCATTCACGCAGTCCGATACCGGCGCATGGACGCAAGCCGCGCAGCGCAGCGGCATGCAACTCGACGTGGTTCGCGTGGATGACGACGCGGCCCGCTCGCTCTATGGCGCGGAGCTCGTGCTGATTCGTCCGGATCATCACGTGGCATGGCGCGGCGACGCCTCGGCGGGCGCCGGGCCGGTGCTGGCGCTGGCCACCGGCCGCAGCGAGGCGGCAGCAGCAGCGCATAGCGCGCAGGCCTCACCAGCAGCCTAGCAACGACGCTCGATCAAAACCTGCCACAGGCGTAACTCCCCTCTCCCGCTCGCGGGAGAGGGGTGGGGGAGAGGGCGGGCATTCGCAAGAGCGAGGCACTGCACTTCGAGCCAGCGCCCGCCCTCTCCCCCGGCCCCTCTCCCATTTCATGGGAGAGGGGAGCAAACCGCTGGCGGATCAAAGCACGTGGAAGCCCGATGCATCAATAAGAAGTCAGCCACAGGAGGAGACCGATGAGGACGGCAGCAGCCTGGCAACGACGATCGATCGAAACCTGCCACAGGCGTATGCCCACTCCCGCTCGCGGGAGAGGGGAGCAAACCGCTGGCGGATCAAAGCACGTGGAAGCCCGATGCATCAATAAAAATCAGCCACAGGAGAAGACCGATGAAGACGGCAGCAGCCTGGCAACGACGATCGATCGAAACCTGCCACAGGCGTAGCTCCCCTCTCCCGCTCGCGGGAGAGGGGTGGGGGAGAGGGCGGGCATTCGCAAGAGCGAGGCACTGCACTTCGAGCCAGCGCCCGCCCTCTCCCCTGGTTGCTCTTCCATTTCAGGGGGAGCAAACCGCTGGCGGATCAGGCCACGTCGAAGCCCGATGCACCAAATAAGAAAATCAACCACAGGAGGAGACCAATGAAAACCGGATGGCTAGCGGCCGCTTGCGCTGCCGCGATTCCCGCGCTCGCGCAGGCGCAATCCGTGACGCTCTACGGCGTCATCGATACCGGCGTCGAGTACGTCAACCACATCGGCGCCAACAAGGACAGCGTGACGCGAATGAACAGCCTGGCCGGCACCGTGCCGTCGCGCTGGGGCTTGCGCGGCACCGAGGATCTCGGCAACGGGCTCAAGGCGCTGTTCGCGCTGGAGTCCGGCTTTGCCTCGGACTCGGGTACGTCGAACCAGGGCAACCGGCTGTTTGGCCGGCAGGCATGGGTCGGCCTGTCGGGCGCCTGGGGCCAGGTCGCGTTCGGGCGGCAGTACACGATGCTGTTCTGGTCGACGCTGGAAGCGGACATGCTCGGCCCGAACACCTTCGGCACGTCGTCGCTCGACAGCTACCTGCCGAATGCGCGGGCGGACAATGCCGTGTCGTACAAGGGCACGTTCGGCGGCGTGACCATCGGCGGCACCTACAGCTTTGGGCGCGATGCAGTCAATGCCGGCCCCAGCCCGTCCGGCACCAACTGCGGCGGCGAGAATCCCGCTGACAAGCGCGCCTGCCGCGAATGGTCCGCGCTGCTGAAGTACGACACCGGCGCCTGGGGCGTGGGCGCGGCCTACGATTCTATCCGGGGCGGCCCGGGTGCGTTCGGCGGCCTGACCAGCAGCAGCCTGAAGGACGACCGCTTGTCCGTCAACGGCTACGCCAACGTGGGCAAGGCCAAGATCGGCGGCGGCCTGATCCGGCGCGACAACGACGGCAGCCCGACGCCACGCAGCGACCTGTGGTACGCCGGTGCGTCATACGCGATCACGCCTGCGTTCAGCGTGGACGGCGAAGCCTTCTACCTGCGCTATCACAACAGCGCCAACAAGGCCTGGCTGTACGCCGCGCGCGCCACCTACGCCTTCTCCAAGCGCACCTCCGTCTACGGCACCGCCGGCTTTATCGACAACCGCGGCAACCTCGGCTTGTCCGTCAGCTCCGGCTCGCCGGGCAGCAATGCCGCACCGGGCGGCAACCAGCTCGGCGCCATGCTTGGGATAAAGCACATCTTCTGACCGAAGCCGCTATTCCCGTGCATCATCAGGGCCGCCCACGCACGGGCGGCCCTGAAAAATAGATAAAATGCAGAATATCTATGAAACGGGGCTGACTTGGCTACCTCAACCAACGGGCACACCACCGCAATGCCAGACGTCGCCGAACCCGGCGCCACGGACACGGGCGGGCGCACGTGGGCGTCCATTCTCGAACTCACGGTCCGGGAAGAGATCATCCAGGGCAAGCTGCCCGCCGGCAGCAAGCTGCGGCTCAAGGAACTCTCCGAGCGCTACCAGGCGGGCGTGATCCCCCTGCGCGAGGCGTTGTCGCGCCTGTGCGCCACGGGCTTCGTCGTCGCCATCGACCAGAAGGGCTTTCGCGTTGCCGAGCTCTCCGAGAGCGAACTGCTCGACATCACCCGCGTGCGCCAGCAGATCGAGACGCAAGCGCTGCGCGACGCCATCGCCTGCGCCAACGTGGAGTGGGAGGGGCAGCTCATTGCCGCCCACCACCGCCTCAAGCGGATTCCGCTTTACCTGCCCGGCGAAGGGCGCCAGATGAACCCGGACTGGGAAGATGCCCATTCGGATTTCCACGCGGCCTTGGTGGCGGGATGCGAGTCGCCATGGCTGCGCCGCTTCTCCGCCTTGCTCCGCGACCAGACCGCCAGGTACCGGCTGCTGTCGATGAACATCCCGAAGTCAGGCCGCAAGCGCGATGTCATGGCGGAGCACGAGGCCATCGTCGAGGCTGCGGTGAAGGGCGATGCCGACACGGCGTGCCGCTTGCTTCATGCGCATTTCCAGGTGACGACGGATCTCGTCATGGCGTATTTGGCAGCGCAGAAGGCGGCGGGGGCTGGGAAGGCGGGTGCCAGGAAGGCGGCTGCGGTATAGCGGGGGCGGTATAGCGGGGACGGTGGCTGACAAGAGGAGGAATACCATGACGGGCGGACTGATCCGCCCGTCATGGTGTTCGCGGCACGACTGGCGCTGCTACTCGGCCTCGGTGTTATGAATAAAGTACGGCGGCACGTCCGGCCCCCACTGGTACAGCGCGTCTTCCGGCGGGTAATCGCCGGCCGGCCACTGCTGGCCGGCGGAGATGTAGTCGATGTCCGCCGAGTACTCGCAGAACGAGCCCCAGGGATCGCGCACGTAGTGGAAGAAGTTCGAGCCCAGCACATGGCGCCCGGTGCCCCAGCCCTCCTTATAACCTGCGACCGCCATCTGCCCCGCGCCCTGGCCGACTTCATCGACGCTGGCGACATCCCATGCGGCATGGTGCCAGCCGCGCGCCGAGCTTTTGGCGAAGGCCAGCAGGTGATGGTCGCAGCCGTGCGGCGCGTGGGTGAAGGCGATGCCGTCGCCGGAGCGGTCGGACAGGCGCAGGCCTAGCGCATCGTTGTAGAACGCCAGCGCGCGGGAGACGTCCGGCGTGAACAGCAGCACGTGCGACAGGCGCCGCGGGCGGACCTTGCCGACCCGGTTGCGGAAGGTCGCGCCCCGCACGTCCGCGGGGCCGTGGATGTTCTTGAGCGGGCTTTTCGAGCTGGGCGAGGTCTTGGGCCCGACCTTGACCTGGATCAGATTGCCATCGGCGTCGTAGAACCACAGCCCTTGCGCGGTGGCGTGAGCCGCGTCGCTGGCAAACGTCACGTTGGCGGCGAGCAGTTTCGCGCGGATGCCTTCGAGATCCCCCTCGAAGCAATTGAAGCTCAGGTAGGCGAGGGCCTTGCGCTCGCCCGGGAAGATCCGGGCCCAGACCCGTTCGTCCTGTGCCAGCACTTCCAGCTCGCCGTCTTGCCTGACGACTGTCAGCCCGAACGCGCCGAGGAAATGTTCCGCGACGCCTAGGTCCGGCACCGTCAGGGCGTAGTGGTCGAGCGAATGCACGGCGGGGTCGCGCCGGGCGGCCTCATTGTCTTGTTCCATTTGTCTCCTCCGCTGGTCGCGTCAGGCGGCGAGGGCTGCCTTGACGTTCCCGGTTGCCTCGGCTTCGTCGGCAATCGTATTGCGCAGCGGCGCGAATCCGGTCACCGACACTTCGCACACGTCGCCCGGGCGCATCAGCAGCTTGGGCTCGCGCGCCCAGCCGATGCCGCTGGGGGTGCCGGTCACGATCACGTCGCTCGGCTCCAGCGTGATGGCTTCGCTGATCACGGAAATCAGCGTGGCGATGTCGAAGACCATCGTATCGGTGCTGGCGGACTGCACCACCTTGCCGTTCAGGCGTGTTTCCAGCAGCAGGCCCTTGGCGCCGGCCGGGACTTCGCTGGTGGTCACCAGTTCCGGGCCGAACGCGCCGGTGGCATCGAAGTTCTTGCCCACTGTCCATTGCGGCGACAGGAACTGGTATTCGCGGACCGAGCCGTCGTTGAACAGCGCATAGCCGGCGATGCAGTCGAGCGCGTCTTCCTTGGCGATGTGGCGGCCGCCTTTTTTCAGCACCACGGCCAGTTCGCCTTCATAGTCCAGCGAGTCCGACACGCGCGGGCGGATGATGGGCTGGTCGTGCCCGACCAGGCTGGTGTCGTAGCGCGGGAAGATGGTCGGATAGCTCGGCTGCTCGTACTTGCTTTCCTTGGTGTGGTCGGCGTAGTTCAGGCCAATGCAGAAGATCTTGGCGGGATGCTCGACCACGGGCAGGAACGTGATGTCGGCTTCCGACACCAGCCGGCCGCCGGTCTGCTGCGACGCGTAGGTCTCAAGGTCCACACCGGCGGCCAGCAGCGACTCGAGCGATGCCTCGCCCAGGATGCGGATCTTGTCGCCTTCGCGGGCGCCCAGGTGTTTCTTGCCATCAAGGGTAAAGCGGACGTAGCGCATCGGATTTCCTGTCTCTCTAGGAGACTGTCGGATTTTCGGGATCTCCGGTCGTCCGGCGGGACGGGTTAGGCGTTAATAAATTAACAAGTTCGC